>CALJAE010000135.1 GCA_938028175.1 uncultured Acidimicrobiales bacterium | reverse complement strand
CCCACGGTGGTCGGCGGATACTAATTTCTTAACGGCTTTGGCAGAGACAAGGCTGCTGCCCATACCATTGTCTGAGGCTTGGGAGAGAATCAGATCTCACTGGCCAACTAACTAGCTTGCGTGATAGGCTCACCACATGTCTGATGGCGGCGAAACAGTTGATCAATTACCCGAAGACCTGCAACCAGAACTGGTTGACCGGTCCGAATATATCTTTCCGAATAACTCTCAGCGGCGATCACCCGGTTATCTCTATATAGGCATTAGCGCTGTAGTTCTCTGTGCTTCAATCGTGGCTAGTAGGTCTGCCTTTGTAAACCCTGGAATTGTGCTTGGAGCTTTGGCCATTGGCTTATTTGGTTGTTATCACGTTTGGGCTGCTCGACCTCTAAAGATTGACGAGATCGAGGCTCTAACAATTGCTGGTTCAACTTTTGAGCATCCAGTTGGTCATGCTTCGGCTCAAATGGTGTGGCGTGGCATCTCTAGTTCGCCAATTTGGAGAATATTGCTCTATTCGGGTGAGAATCCACCTAAATATCGAGGTTTTGCCACAATAGATGGCCGTTCTGGAGAGGTTTTGGACTCTTTTTCAGAGGAAAATCCAGAGGAATGGGCCGAAAGCCCTACATGATCTGACGCCGGGTCAAGCTTTATACTTAGTTAAGGACATGAGTGCTAGATCAGCGTTCATGTCAGTGGCTAGTTAATGAGCGGTGGACATAATGAGCGTCAATGATCTTCACTATTCTGAAGTTGCAGGATTAGAGATACACAAGACAAGTCTGAGAATGTGTGTTCTAGATAGCTCATTCGAGATGGTGGCGCACCATGAGTTGCCGTTGGAACCAGGACGCGACGTAGCGGTTAAAAGTCCGTACCTCCTAGAGGGGGCAGTGCGAACGCTTTGGAACCATTTGCAACTTAGCAAAGGCACAAAGCTTGGGATTAGTTTTGGTAGCCGTTATTCGGGTGTCGGTAGTGGACCGAGTATGCACCCATGGGTTGATGCTCTCCAAGAAAAGACTGGCGAAAGAATTGCTCGAGTAGGTACTCCGGCAACAGGTATTTCGTATATGCCAATGAAGTATGTTCAGTCGTTAAAAGATCTTGCCGCTCTAGTAGGCGCCGACCTTGGCCTGGTAGAAGTTACTCCACAGTCGATTGTCAGAATGATTCGTTTCCAGGGAACCTATGCTCTAGAACTTGATTCTTCAGTAGGTTGGCGAGCAAAGATTGTCGACGGCAATGTTCTGGAGGGAATTGTAAAGACTGCTGGTCTTGGTGGAGTTAAGACCACGATTGTCGACCGTGATCTCGGTCGCATAGCTTTGGGCGACCCACAAACTAGTTCTATCTTGTCAGAGCGGGTACTCCCAATCGACTTAGCAGAAACCTATGTGGCAGCGGCAGGTGCAGCAATTGGTGCTGCCACATCTTCAATCGCAACCAATCTGGCCGGCGTTATTGACTTACGAGAGGTTGAAAAGTCTCGTACTTCAGACTCGCAGCTAGAGAGGCGTCCTAGCGATACCCCAGGCGTGCCAAGTGTCGAATACCTAATCGGTTAGAACTTTGCGTCCAAGACATCAATGGGCGATAAAGTGGCATGGTGATAGAGCGTTGGGAATTCAGTAGTGTTTGACGGCAATTTTAGAAAACCTTTTGATGCTGCTGTCGCTCCAGTAGCGGCAGTGCTGACCAAGACAGGGGTCGGCCCGAACGCGTTTACTGCTTTCGGTATCGCTCTTGCAGGTGGAACGGCTGTTCTGCTATCTCAGGGGCGTTTTATTCTCGCATTAATTGGCTTAGCGGTTACAGGCTTTGCAGACGCTATAGATGGAGCGGTTGCTAAAGCTACCGATAGCGTCTCGATCGCCGGTGCTTATTTTGATTCTGTTGCTGACAGGGTGAGTGATGCTTTCTTGTTCTTTGGGCTGAGCTGGTTCTATGTCGCCTCCGATAGCCCACAGCTAGCTTTGTTGCCATTTGCATTATATGTGGCGGCATCTTTGGTTTCGTATCAGAGGGCCAAAGCCGAGTCACTTGGTTTCGATGCTAAGGGTGGTCTAATGGAGCGAGCTGAGCGTTTTATTGTGCTCGGTGTCGGTTTGGCCTTTAGCGGTATCCTCACCTGGATTTTATGGCTCATGCTGATAGCTACGATTATCACTGCTCTAATGAGGTTCAGAAAAGTTTGGCTGCAAGCAACGTAGTTGTCGATAGATGAGTGCTACTTTCAAGTTTCAACTTCTAAAACGATTCGTTAAAACACTTGGCCATCAGAGGAGTCGAAGACTTGCTGGGTTCGCAGGTGAACGGCTGGGTAGTCGGTTCATTGGAGATAAAACGCAGAACCATTCGAGCAACCTTGCCCTTGTAGATCCAAGTTTGTCATCGTCGGAACTGGCAGCGCTTAGCAGCAAAGCAATTGGAAACTATGCTCGCTACTTCGTAGATCTGATCGGCCTGGGATCAATTTCGCCCGATCAGGTAGACGATGGTTTCACCGTATCTGGCTATGAACATATCCAGCATGCCTTAGACACTGGGACAGGTCCAATTTTGGTTCTGCCACATGTTGGGAGCTGGGAGTGGGGCGCAGCCTGGTTGGTTCGTGTTGCTGGTGAGAAGGTTGTTGTAGCTGTTGAGAGATTGGAACCGCCAGAAGTATTCAACTGGTTTGAAGCAACTCGCAATAGTTATGGTCTAGAAGTTGTGGGTTTAGGAAACGATTCGTTCAAGCAACTGTCGGCTGCTGTGAGGGAGAACAAAATTGTTTGTTTGCTATCAGACCGTGACCTGGGGGCCAAGGCAGTACCCGTTGAACTATTTGGGCAAAGCTTGAATCTGCCAGTTGGTCCAGCGCTGTTAGCTAAAAGGACTGGTGCTCAACTGATTCCAACGGCGGTGTACATGACTGAGACTGGGGCTCACTGCGAGGTGTTGCCACCAATCTCAGAGTCGTTAGTGAAAGGTGGCTCTGCTGCAGATGTTACTCAGGCAGTTGCAGATTCACTAGCTGAGCTTATTAAGCCAAAGTTGGATCAATGGTATGTGTTAGAGCAACTTGTTGAGCCTCCGGATGCGGCAAACGCTTAAGCCAGCTATCTTTAAAGAGTGCAAGTTGGCCTGGTCTGTCCATACAGCCTTTCAATCTGGGGTGGAGTCCAAGCCCAAGTTCTCGGTTTAGCCAAAGCACTTCGTTCGAGCGGTGTCGATGCCAAAGTCTTAGCCCCAGTTGACGATGTGCCACCAGAGTCATGGGTTATTCCATTGGGTAAGTCAATTCCATATGCTGAGAATGGATCCTTAGCCCCGATCGCTCCGGACATTCCCGCTCAGTTGCGTGTTCTTTCTGTGCTCAATGAGTATTCATTCGATGTGCTCCACTTGCACGAACCACTTGTTCCCGGGCCTAGTTTGACATCACTGGTTGTTAAGCCGGCTCCTATAATTGGTACCTTCCATGCCAGTGGTGATGTTCGTCCTTATCGATGGATTCCAAAAACTGTAAAACGTTTGGCCAAGCGTATTGATATGAGCGTTGCCGTCTCGAATGAAGCAAAGAAGATGGTGGAAGCACACCTAAAAGTCGATGCAACTGTATTGCGAAATGGGGTTGAGCTGCCGCCAGCAGATTCGGTTTCTGAGTTGGTCGCTGAAATCGATGAAGTGCCGGAGGTACTATTTTTGGGTCGACACGAACAACGCAAGGGGCTCTCAATCCTTTTGGAAGCCGTGAACCGCTTCGAGGGATCAATCAAACTTAAGGTTGCAGGTATTGGGCCTGAGACAGAATCTTTGAAGGCGAGATATGGTCGTGATCGTCGAATCGAGTGGCTTGGACCCATTGGAGAGTCAGACAAGGCTAGAGCATTACGAGATGCAAATATCTTGTGTGTGCCATCGCTTTCTGGCGAGAGCTTTGGCATCGTCCTAGTCGAGGCAATGGCAGCAGGCACCCACTTGGTTGCATCTGACCTAGAGGCTTATGCCGCTGTTACTCAGGGAAGTGAGTGCGCCACCTTGTTCCCAATGGGGGACGTTGATGCTCTTAAGGCTGCTTTGGCTTCGACTGTGGAAACGTATCCTCAGATGCCCGTTTTGGCTAAAGCACGGGAAAGAGCAGCCAGTTTCTCAATGGATTCGTTGGCAAATGAGTACGTGTCTTTGTATGAGGCGCTCATTTGATTGAATTAGTGCCCTGACCTTTGTAGTCTATTCAAGTGTCGCAGGAGCAAATATCAGAACCAGTCGGTCGCCTAGCCGGTCGTCGGTCTATTCAGGCGCAGCTATTGCAAATTTTTGGTACTGCGGTTCTTGCTCTCTCGGTCATCCCGGTAATAGCTTTAGTCCTGATTGCATTTTTGTTACCTAACCTTTGGCTGTTGCTGTTGGCACTAGCAGTGCCGTTGATCTTGGGCGCATACCTGTTCTTTACAAGACGCAATTATGCGCAGAACTTGCTGAACTTCCTAGGGGCTTATCCTGCGTCTGAGAACACGGCTCCTCGGCTTGTGAACATGGTCGAGTCATTGTCGCTTAGCGTTGGCATTGCAGAGCCTGGTATCTACTTGGTTGAAGATGATTGTGTAAATGCATTTGCTATTGCAGACGGTGACGGTGGCACCGTAGGTTTTACAACTGGTGCTATAGAGGCGCTAGGTGTGGCAGAAACTGAAGGTGTTGTTGCCGAGCTCTTAGTTCGTATCCGTAACGGTGACGCCCAGAAGGCTTCTGTTGTTGCGGGGGTCTTTGGTATCACCTATCTTGATGGTTCATCTGGCAGTCTGACTAGAAGATTTGCTGATCGAGTAACCGAACAGTTGATCAGTACCGACCGAGACCTCGTGGCAGATAGGGGCTCGATTGCCTTGACGCACTATCCGCCAGGACTACGTAATGCTCTAGTGAAGTTTGCAGCCGGTGGCTATGTCCCGGCTACAGCGTCTGCTGGTTCTGACTTTGTTTGGATGGTTCGACCATCGACAATGTCGGCAGTCAAGACCCCCACAGAGCACCTATCTTCGGTCGAGCTTAGAATCGACGTACTCTCGGGCAAGATCTAAGCCTGTTCTAGCCTTTCTGGCGAGCGGATCTTCAACTTAGCCACTAGCCTATGCTTATGGCAGATTCGGCTAATTCAGGTAGTGATCGAAACACAGGTACAGCCAAGGTAAAGCGTGGCTTTGCTGAGATGCTATGCGGCGGCGTAATTATGGACGTTGTTACTCCCGATCAGGCGGAGATCGCTCAAGAGGCTGGAGCGGTAGCTGTGATGGCTTTGGAGCGTGTGCCTGCTGATATTCGTCAAGATGGTGGCGTCGCCCGTATGAGTGACCCGGAAATGATTGAAGGTATTAAGTCAGTTACGTCTATACCCGTAATGGCAAAGGCCAGGATCGGTCACTTCGTTGAAGCTCAAATTATTCAATCATTGGGCGTTGACTATATCGATGAGTCAGAAGTACTTACGCCGGCTGATGAAGCCCACCATATAGATAAGTTCGCATTTGATACGCCGTTTGTTTGTGGTGCGACCAACCTTGGTGAGGCACTTCGTCGTATTGCTGAAGGTGCAAGCCTAATTCGCTCTAAGGGTGAGGCCGGTACGGGCAATATTGTTGAAGCTGTCAGGCACTTGCGCAATATCACAGGTGACATTAAGCGTATTGGTGCAGCCAATGACGAAGCAGAACTTTTCGACTGGGCCAAGAAGTTGCAGGCTCCTCTACAGCTAGTCCAAGAAGTCGCCGACACCGGGAAACTTCCTGTGCCATTATTCTGTGCTGGTGGCATTGCTACGCCTGCAGATGCGGCGTTAGCGATGCAGCTTGGTGCGCAGGCAGTGTTTGTTGGATCTGGAATATTTAAGAGTTCCGATCCAGCTCCAAGAGCTAAAGCTGTTGTTGAAGCTACTACTCATTTTGAGAACCCAGAGATACTGGCCAAGGTAAGCCGTGGTCTGGGTGCGCCGATGACTGGCATCAATATGGATGAAGTTGAGACAAAGCTAGCCGACCGAGGCTGGTAAGGCGCAGGAAAACCTAGCTAGGCTTAATCATCCACTAGTTTGATTCGGTCATATCAAATGCTCACTAGCCAAGATCAAATAACACAGCCAGAGACAAACCTCCTAATTGGAGTTCTTGCTTTGCAGGGTGCGTTTGCTAAACATATTGAGAAGTTCAATCAGCTAGATTCAGATAGAGGTTTGTCAGGGGGCGGCGTTAAGGCAGTAGCGATTCGGTCAGTTGAAGAGCTTAAAGGTTGTGCTGGGTTGGTTATACCCGGTGGAGAATCAACAGTAATTAGTCAGCTGCTTGAGACGAGCGGTCTAATGGCCCCGGTGAGCGATTGGGTTAATAGCGGTAAGCCGACATGGGGTACTTGTGCTGGCATGATCATTCTTGCCTCTGGTCTAGCGAATCCCACGCCGTCAGATAGTAAGGTCGCTCAGCTTGGTGCGATCGATATTGCGGTCGAACGCAATAGTTATGGTCGACAAATCGATTCTTTCGAAGCCAATATCGAGATTAAGGCTTCTGTCGGAGAAGAAGTAACAAGCGTTAACGCTGTCTTTGTAAGAGCCCCGAAGGTTACTGAGGTTGGTGAAGGCGTGGAAGTTCTTGCTAGATATGAAGAAACTCCAGTGCTGGTTCGTCAAGGAAATGCAATGGCAAGTTCGTTTCATCCAGAGCTGACAGATGACCTGGCTGTTCACCGTTTGTTTGTCGCTTTGTTAGCTGCCCAAAGTTAATGTCATAGGGGTCTGTCATAGTAAGCGGCATGCCTGCCCCTTCAGTACTATCTGGACAGAAACAACATATTGTGCCCGGTGTTGAATTACTGTCAAAACACAAACTGGCTGAGGGGCGCAGGC
>CALJAE010000134.1 GCA_938028175.1 uncultured Acidimicrobiales bacterium | reverse complement strand
GCAGCCAGAAGAACAGCAGCCCAAGGAGTTCTGATTAGGTCATTTACGTATAGAACATACCAACCGGTACTCACCACGCCGGCAGCAAAGAGCCCACCTAGAACGATGGAAATAAGATCGCTGCCCTGACCACTTGGAAGTTTGGATCCCTTGCGACGTGGGAATTCGAATGCAAGTTTTTCTTTTTCGAGATCTGCAACCCGTTCTTCCCAGTTGTCACTGTTAGAGTCTCCGTACCCAGAGTGGGTGTCTCTGGTTCTGTTTCGCTGTTGTTCAAGATCTGACATAACTACTCTTCTAAATAGATGTTCGGCCTGTTAAGCAAGGAAGTTAATTTAAAATGACGATATTTAGGTCCAAAAGAGGCTTTAATACTGAATATCGAGATTCGGAGCACAGAAATTGAGCAAAGTAGCAGTAGTACGGGGTGACGGAATAGGGACTGAAGTCATAGAGCAAGGGCTCAGAGTCTTGAAAGCTATCGAGGTAGAACTAGAAATAGAAGAATTTGATCTGGGTGGCGCCCGCTATTTGAATGACGGGTTTATTTTAGATGACCAGGCATTGGAGCAACTTCGTAACTTTGATGCTATCTATCTCGGCGCTGTAGGGCATCCGGAAGTGCAGCCAGGCCTGATCGAAAGAGAACTTCTGCTTAGGTTGCGTTTTGATCTCGATCTCTACATTAACCAGAGGCCGTTTGTTCTTAACACCCAAGACGGCAAAGGTCACGACTTCGTGGTGGTTCGTGAAAACACTGAAGGAGCTTATGTAGGTGAGGGTGGAGTATTGCGAAAAGGAACACCTCAAGAGGTAGCAACACAGGGATCGGTGAATACGAGATTCGGGGTTGAGCGCTGTGTTCGCCACGCCTTTGAATTGGCAGGTCAACGTTCGAACAAGATACATCTTGTCCACAAAACGAATGTACTTAATTATTCTGGTGATCTGTGGCTACGAACCTTTAATGAAGTGGCGGCAGATTATACAAATATTGAGACCAACTATCACCATATCGATGCAGCGTGTATCTATCTTGTGGAAAGTCCTGAAATGTACGACGTGATTGTTACAGACAATTTGTTTGGCGATATCATCACGGACCTTGCAGGGGCTGTCAGCGGAGGAATTGGCGAAGCTTCGTCCGCTAACCTTAATCCTGCCAAGACCGGTCCTTCAATGTTTGAGCCAGTCCATGGTTCTGCCCCTGACATAGCAGGTCAGAACAAAGCAAACCCCGTTGCTGCGATCAGATCTCTCGCTCTAATGCTCGATTTCTTAGGCTTTAGTTCTGAAGCAAAGCAGATTGACTCGGCATGTGATCAAGCCTCTGGGCAGAGTACGTCTGAGATTGCAGATAGCGTGCTTGCTTCTTTAGCTCGATGAGGCAGAACGCTCAGCCTCTATAACGTCTCCTAGAGTTTTTGATAGAGCGATCGAAGGTTTCCAACCGGTGGCTTCCATTAGCTTTTGGTTGTCACCTATCTTTATTGGGCAATCGGACGGACGGTTCCTATCCGGGTCTAACTCGGTATGAATATCAACCTTCGCTAGAGCCTTTAGTTGATTGAGAACCTCGGCGATGCTGTGGCCTTGACCTGAACAGATATTATAAATTTCGCCAGATATGCCATGCTGTGCTAGCAGTCGATAGGCCGAGACGGATTTTCTGACGTCTGTAAAGTCTCGTATTGCTTCCAAATTGCCGTGTTGAATCTGTGTCTCTAGACCTCTTTCAATTGCCACGATTTGGCTGGCAAATGATGAGACCACAAAATCTTGGGACTGACCTGGGCCAATTTGGTTAAATGGTCGGGTGATGATAACTCGCTGGCCAGAGTGTTGAGCATGGTTGATGCCCAGCGCTTCCGCCTTCAACTTCGATTCAGCATAAGGTGACCTCGGTGCTGTTTGATCAGTCTCAGTAATTGGTTTATCGCTGACACCAGCATAAACCTCTGCGCTTGAGGCGAGTACCACAGTCTTTACAGCCCACTTTTGTGAAGCTGCTAGAACATTTTGAGTTCCTTCGACATTAATCTCGTTAACCGCAGATGGGTTATCCCAACTCTTGCCAACACTGCTCCAACCAGCTAGGTGATATAAGACGTCTGCGTCGGCTAAGAGATCTAGCTGTTGCCAAAGTTCAGCGTTGCGCAGGTCAGGGCCATTGGATGTGTCTAGTCCAACTACGACGTCACCTTCTTTGGCCAAATGATCTATAAGGTGTTTTCCAACAAAACCTGCGGCTCCGGTGACAACGGCTTTCACGAACCTAGATCATAGACCCTTTATTCCCAAACGGCTCCTTATTGTGCTGCGAAATCGTCGCTTTGAAGGCTTTAGGGTCAACTACTAGTAACCTAGGCAATTGGTAGTTCACCAGATTCTAATTAGGTTATGGGCGCTAGTCAGACTGCACTAAAAAACCAAGACTCTACTGACTCTGAGTCGTCAGAGGATTTTGAGGTACCCGCAGTCGTAGCTGTGGTCGTTGCAAAGGATCCGGGCCCTTGGTTTGCCGATATGTTGCATTCGCTAGCAGATCAAGACTACGAAAATATGTCGGTCTTAGTGATTGATGCAGGCTCCGAAGAACCTATTGCTTCCAGAGTGGCAGCTTCATTGCCTGAGGCTTACATACATAGGTTGACAGGCGACCCTGGGTGGAGTGTCGGAGCAAACCAAGCTCTCGAGTTGGTTAGTGGTTCTCCGTTCTTACTTTTTTGTCATGATGATGTGGTTTTAGAAAGAAGCTGTGTCTCAGCTCTAATGGATGAGCTTTATAAATCGAACGCCGGGATCGTGGGCCCTAAACTTGTCGAATGGGACGATCCGAGAAAGCTGCTACAAGTCGGCATGGGTGCTGACCGCTTTGGTGTTCAGGTAGATCAAATTGATCGAGGCGAATTTGACCAGCAACAGTATGACTCTGCTAGGGATATGTTTTTCATTCCTGGGGGAGTTCAGCTTATAAGAGCAGACCTATTGCAAGCCGTAGGTGGCTTCGATGAAGGCATCTCCTACATGGGAGAAGACCTTGATGTCTGCTGGCGAGCTCATGCTGTTGGAGCAAGAGTCAGAGTAGTTCCGACTGCTAAAGCAAAACATATTGAGTCGGCAGATCAGCGAGTTTTGGTTAGTCAGAGGCGAAGAATGCGCACTCGCCACCGTTTGAGGTCTTTGCTGACTAACTCAACTCTTTCTTCACGTTTTACCACGGTCCCAATGGCGATCATGTTGATTTTGTTTGAAGCCTTTTATGCGCTATTCAGTGGGCGAAGGCGACAAGCCGGAGATCTGTTTTCTGCACTACTTTGGAACTTATCCTCGATTGGTTCGGTCCGTCCTAGACGTAATCAGCTCAGCAAAATAAGGAAAGTTTCGGATCGGCAAATTCGTAAGAAACAAGTTGGTGGCTCTGCTCAGCTATCTGAATTTTGGCGGAACAAGTTTGAGGCTGGTCAGACACGACTGGATTCGGTACTGTCCTCATCTCAACTAAAGGTTGACTCCTCCAGCTCGGTGCACTCACTCTTTATTTTTCTGATTGTCATGGGAATTTTGATAATAGGTTCTCGCGGGATTTTGACTCAGTCCTACCAGGTCTTCGGCGAGATTCCGGCAATGAGAAATTCGCTTGGTCTCGTTCGCGAGTGGTTCTCAGGTTTTAGGACAGCTGGTACTGGAGGAGAGGCAAATGCTCCACTAGCCTTTTTAGCCCTTGGATCAATTCGTGGGTTGTTCTTTTTCGCTCCCGGTCTCTTTGACCGTCTCTTAGTATTCGCTCCATTGATTATTGGTTATTGGGGTGGCTCTCGATTAGCCAGACCATATCGGAGTCCACGCCTTCAATCAATTTCTGGAGCGCTTTACGTTCTTAATCCAATTGTCTTTGCGATGCTCAGTGCCGGCAGATGGGAATCTTTGGTTATTTGGGCAGCGCTTCCTTATATTGTCACGTCAGCTCTAAAGCTGGCCGGAGTTGCGCCATTCTCAAACCGTTCAGGTACTGAAGATTCTTTCTTTACTGAGCGAACTGATTCTGTAAATATTCTCCGATACGGTTTCTTGATTATGGTGGTGAGCACTTTAGCGCCGGCCGTAATACCAATAGGGGTCTTAGTTATTGCGTGTGTCGGCTTTGCTTCGGTATATGAGGCGAAGAGTTTACGTTCGGTTGTGTTCGGAGCGTTTGCAGCTGTAGCTGTTCCGGCTGTCCTTCATTTCCCATGGAGTCTTGATGTTGTTCAGAACTTCGAGTGGAGTTGGCTGGTTGGTTCTAAATCGTCAGAAGCTAGCGATTTTTCACTGTTTAATTTGCTGAGTTTTAACGTGTCCGAAGCAACAGGGCTCGGAGTCTCTGGCCAAGACGGAGGAAGTCTGTTCGATATTACAAGCACCCTTCTGGTCTTGTCGGGTCTTGTGGTGAGCGCCTTTGGTTTATTCGCTTTGGTAGCAATGAAAGCTGAGTCAACAAGGATTACGGTTTTAGGTTGGACTCTCGCCGCTGTCGGTTGGGGCTTGCTGTGGGCTGAATCTAGAGAGCTGTTGCCTTTTACTCTGCCTTCGAATGAAATTATGCTGGCCGTTGTTTTGTCAGGCTTGATTCTTTCTATCGGTGCTGGTGCCTCGCAATATGAGACAGCATTTTCAAAGTCTGTTTCAAGATTTAGATATGTTTCTCTTGGGGTCAGCATTGCTGGAATGGTGTTGATCTTATTGGGCGGTTTGAGTACCGTCGGTTCTGGTCGGTGGGGTATCCCCGAGAGCCCAAGACGTACTACGGCAGAAAGTTTGTTCGCTGGTATTCCTGATGAAGGAGAAGTCGAAACCTCAGGTCGAATTCTTTGGCTTGGAGACAGATCTGTAATTCCTGTTGATACGTATGAAACCCCCGATGGAATCCCATATGCGCTGACTGATGCTGCGGTCGACGTTCGAAATAAGTGGGTGCCCGGTCCAGTGGGCACAACGGATGCTGTGGGTGAGTACCTTGACTTGGCTGTTGTTGGTGGAACTTCAAGTCTCGGTCAGTTAACGGCCAGCTATGGTGTCGACTTTGTGATCGTGGCTGAGCAAATAGCGAGACAGTACACAATTAATCCGGCCGATCCAGCTATTTCTGCTGCATTGGAGAGACAGACTGACTTAGAGTTAGACCGGTCCGGAAACGATGCGTTTACGATTTATCAGAATACAAGGTCTTCGGGCTTCGGTGCAGCGTTTGGAAACTCGGCAGATGCAGACGCAAGGTCTGTTACTGATCAGCTGCAAGTGGATCTAGCGTCACAGCCTATTTCTGTTCTGCCAAGGATCGGACGCCCGGGATCATGGACAGTAGAAATACCTGCAGATACCAGTGTCTATATAGCAGTGCCAGTATCTGGCTTTAGTTTGGATGGTGTCGATAATGAGATCATCCAAGGGTTTGATGGTCACATAAATATTGCAGCTGGGTCGGGGGGTCTAGCAGAACTCGACCACTCGTCTCTTCTTCCACGAGGTATCTTTATCTTGATGCAACTTGTGTTACTTGCTTCTGCGATAAGCGTTGCTCAGACGAGAGTTAGTAGCGAAACATGAAGTACCTAGTTCGAACCCTGCTCGCTGTGTCTGCCTTGGGAGCCCTCTTCGCAGCTGAAAGAACGTTTGATAGCCAAGTTTCGCCAACTGACGTAGAAACTGCTTTACCTAACTCGGCACTTCCAATTGACGCAGATTCTGTGGTTGACTCAGCATGGTTTTGTCCATCGGGAACCAGATCCGCAGATGGGGTAGCAGATCAAACTGTTCAGATTGCTAACTTGTCGGCACTAGAAAGTGCTACTGCTGTTGCGACTGTTTTAACAGGTAGAGGTCGAGGTGCTAGTCGTGAAGTTCAGCTAGCTCCAGGTGAGAGTACAACAATCGATGCTGCAGAGCTTGATCCGCCATCGGAAGAAGATGAGAACGATTTGGCAGGAATGGTCGTCAGGGTGACGAGAGGAAATGCGGTAGTCTCTCATTCTAATGCCACAAGCTCTGGCGTTGCCTACGGTGTTTGTGGAACACAGGCATCTGAAGAGTGGCATTTTGCTTCGGGAAGAAGAATTGGTGAAGGCAGAGAATACATAACTCTGATGAATCCATTTGATGAAGATGTGTCTGTAGACATACTTCCTCAGAAACCTGGGGTTCCGGTCATTGTTGACAACGATTTTGAAGGACTGACGTTATTTGGCAACTCGGTTATTCAAATCGAGATTAATGACGAGAATGGATTTGAGAACGTTGACCAGATTCCAATAATAATCCGTAGTCGCGGCGGCAGAATTGTGGCCGAGCGCCTGCAAGTTATCGATGAGGATCTAACCGCTCTGATCGATGAGTTAGAAGAGGATCTTGCCGGTGGCGAAGATGAAGACGAAGAAGCTGGTGAAGAAGCTGATGAAGAGGTCGAAACAGACGATGAGGTCGAAGGTGAAGACGAAGAAGCAGATGAAGAAGGCGACCTCGCCGTTACTGGTGCGAGTCTTCAACTAGGTGCTAGATCTCCTCAGAACGAGTGGCTTTTCACCGCAGGTCGCGTTGTAGAAGACTCAACACACCTCTTGACGGTCTACAACCCAAGGGCTGCGGATTCGAGGATCGGTTTGGATTCTGACTTTATTGAAGACCTTGAGTCTGAGGTTCCTCAGGATGTAGCTGAGGCTGTGCTGCAAGAAGTAGATGTCGACTTTGATCTTGACCTAGATTCAGAGTTCTTTCAGGAGTTAGAGTCGGACGAACCCGAAGACGTTAGAGACGCTGTGTTGAGGGAGATAAATGGCCGGCTACTTCAGCAAGATACTGCTCAGATAAGAATAGAAGTATGGCCAACCAACACCGGATTGAGAGAGAATATTTTTGTTCCTATCGAGAGGGAGATAAGCCCACTTAGTGTTTCAGTTGTTGACTTGGTCGCTGAATCTCGTCGTCTTGGGTTTGTCCTGCCAGTCGATTTCTCGGTTGAGGTAATTTCGCAGAACGAAATACCAGTTTTGGCAGAGAGATGGCAGTTCGGTGAACGAGTCAGTAACAGTTCTGAAGTGGCGGTAGGAGATATCTTGTCGGAACCAGAGCCTGAAGTAGGCGACGCTTTGGAAGCTTTGCCGGCAGATGTCGATAACACTTCGCCTGGCTCGGCTACGTCGGGTTTGATGACTTCTCGTGGTATTGATTTCGACCCAGTTACCTCGTGGGTAGTTCCATGGACGCCGGTATTCTCGGATAGCTCATCGTGGGTAACTGTGTTTGCGCCGACCAACGGGACACAGATCACAGTATTCGATGCAATCGATGGAGAGCCTATTTCTCCTGCAAATGGGGCAGATATAGCCAATCCTCATATCACGGCAGTCGATGGTGAGCGTTGGTTCTTCCCGGTTCCAGATGATGGTAGTGGTGGTGGAGCTCTTGTTGTCAGGGCGAGTCGGCCGGTAGCGGTAGAAGCTCAAGCGATTTCAGACGACGGTTCAGATGTGTTGCCTGCAATTCCTCTAATTGATAGTTAGCAACAAAGTTCTAGCTCTATGATTGTGTCGTTATGGAAGCGATAGTCATACTCGTAGTTCTTGTCCTAGTTGGAGTCCTTGTTTCGTTGATTGCCTCGAGGCGAGGTTCTCAAGCGCCAACGGCACCCAGCTACTCAGCGCCTTCCCAAGTCGATCCCGAGGATTTCTCGACCGGAGACAGCATCGCTAATGTAGTCATGTTCGGATCACAGAGTTGCCAGGGTTGTGCTGACATGGCAGCAGCTATCGAAGAGTTAGCGGCTTCAGATACTTCAGTAGTTCAGATGTTTGTTATGAATGAAAAACGCCCAGAGTTGTTCGAAAAGTACAATGTTGACGGAATTCCGAGCACACTCGTGATTACAGATGAGGGCATCGTTTCTGATTCATTCTTCGGTGTAACAACATCAGAAAGATTGTCTGAAGCCTTCACCAAACTGCAAACTACTGACTAGCTAGTAGGTACTGAGGTTCCTTCTCGAGCTTGCTCGATCAGTTCATTTACTTCAGCCCCGCTCAGAGTCTCCTTCTCCAGGAGGGTCTCAGCGACAAGGTTCAGTGCTGCCCGGTTCTCTGTGAGGAGAGCACGGCAACGACTTTCTTGTTCTGTCAGAACCTTCTTTATTTCTTCGTCGATGATTCGAGCTAGATCGTCAGAATATTCCTTTGACTGCATCATGTCATCGCCTAGAAAGACTGGGCCGTCTGATCCGAATGCCATTGGTCCGATCTTGTCTGACATGCCCCACTCGGTAACCATTCGTCTGGCCATCCCAGTAGCTTTCTGTAAGTCATCACCAGCACCAGAAGAAACAACACCAAAGACTAGTGACTCAGCGTTTCTTCCACCGAGCATCATCACAATCATGTTCTGAGCTTCAGAGCGACGCAGCGAGTGGCGGTCTTCCTCTGGAAGTGTCATTGTGACACCGAGAGCCATACCTGTCGGAATGATTGTCACCTTATGGAGTGGATCGTAGCCAGGTAGTAGGGCGGCGCACAGAGCGTGTCCGGTTTCGTGGTAGGCGGTCATGCGACGTTCGTCTTCGTTCATGACTAGTGAGTCACGCTTAACACCCATAATCACACGGTCTCGTGCTTGGTCGAAGTGTCCAGCTTCAATTCGCTTTTCGCCACCACGAACAGCATAGAGAGCTGCTTCGTTTACAAGGTTCGCTAAATCGGCACCACTCATGCCTGGGGTACCTCGAGCGATTACTTCAACATCGACATCGTTCGAGATCTTTTTGTGCTTCATATGCACATCAAGAATCTTCTTTCGGTCTTCGAGTTCTGGTAGCGGAACAACAACCTGGCGGTCGAAGCGACCTGGACGTAGTAGTGCTGGGTCGAGAATGTCTGGACGGTTAGTAGCGGCCATCATTACGATGCCTTCGGTGGCTTCAAAGCCGTCCATTTCAGCCAACATCTGGTTCAATGTTTGCTCACGCTCATCGTGTCCGCCACCAAGGCCGGCTCCACGCTTTCGTCCAATTGAGTCAATCTCGTCGATGAATATGATGGCCTTACCCATTTTGCGAGCTTCGTTGAATAGGTCTCGTACACGACTGGCACCCACACCAACGAACATTTCCATAAAGTCAGAACCAGTTACAGATAGGAAAGGTACGCCAGCTTCACCAGCTACAGCACGAGCAATGAGAGTCTTACCTGTTCCTGGAGGGCCTACCAACAAGACACCCTTTGGAATCCTTGCGCCAATTTCAGCAAACTTTTCTGGAGCCTTCAGGAAGTCGACAACCTCGGTAATTTCTTTCTTGACGGCGTCATAACCGGCAACGTCTGAGAAAGAAGTTCCTGGTCGTTCAGAAGAATAGGTCTTGGCTTTCGAACGACCAATCGACATGATGCCACCCATTTGTGACTGGCTGCGTCGAGAGATCCACCAGAACAAACCAATAAGCAAAAGAAACGGTGCGAAGAAACCAATTAGAGGTAGCAGGCCACCCGTGTTGGTATCAGCGGTAAATATCAAGTCTGCAGCAATAGTTCTATCCCGAAGCTCTCCAGGCTCTTCAGGTGTTCCAGTGCTTACAAATGCAATGGTGCCATCTTCAGCGATTGCCTCGATTCCACCGCCACCGTTTTCAAAGATGATTTCTGTGATGCCGCATTCTCCATCGCCGGCACACTCATCCAGTGCTTCAAGAACTTCTGAATAGCTGATTTGATCACCAGTTTGCCTATTCGTCAGCGCAATAATAAAAATTGCAGCAACTGAGGCTATGGCGACCCAAAGAATCCAACGCTGTGCTGGCGAAGCCTCTTTACCTGAGGAGTTTTCAGAGTCTTTCTTAGGGGACGGGAATTTTGACGATTTTTTGTCTTCGTTCATAATTGTTTGTTTCTAGCTCTCTATCAGAGTCGGAACTCAGCTATCAGATGTGAGTCTAGTGCACATCTTACTATGCCCAAACCGGCTGTAAATCAACTTTATTTCGTTCTGGTACAAGCTTTGTGTCTAGTCCATCTGAACCAAATCAAGAGCTAGTGATCATGAGATCACCAGATCCGCCGACTGGCTTATGTAAGTCAACAACCATGAGTTGCAAAGTGCACGATTTAAGGCGGTTAATGTGAGTAAAAGCGAATCAGGACCCAAAACAACTAGGTCGGCAGCTGGTGACATCATTGATTTATGTCAACAATGTGAAAATCAGCTAACAACGATCCGAATTCCAGTGGATGGAAACGATCTGATGATGCATTCATGTGATAAGTGTGACAAGCGCTGGTGGAAACTAGCTGGGGAACAAATCGACCTAGCTGACGCTCTGATCGAAGTCAAAGATCGTATTTCTAAAAACTAATCTTATTTGGCGCCAATGGGTGTCTTGAATAGACTAAACTCGTCCAGTCTAATGGGTAGCTCATTCGTTCTGGATGGGTCTGGGTAGTCAATGGAATCTGAGATTAAATCTGAATCGAATTCTGAGCTCGAGGGTAGTTCGACTGTGGCATCAGAGGCCACAGTTTTGAATGCTAACGGTGTCGATACCAGTAATGGCGATGCTCCAGCCATTTTGGGTGAGCCGCAACTCGCTGGAGGATCAGGTTCTCCAATAATTAGCCTTTTGAAGTTCTTTCGACGCAACTCAGGTTTCACTGTTGCTGCAGTCAGCTCACTCTTTGTGTTCTTGATTCTAAATTTTAATAACAGTGAGAGGTTCCTGTTCTTTCAAAACTCGATTCCAACAGGCGGAGATATGGGCGCCCACATTTGGGGTCCAGCGTTTCTTAGAGACGAGTTACTTCCAAATTTCTCGTTAACAGGTTGGGCTCCAGACTGGTACCAGGGCTTTCCTGCTTATCGTTTCTACATGGTGATTCCAGCGCTTGCCATTGTCATCGTTAACGTAGGGTTGGTCTGGTGGATCGGGCTGCCTTTGGCACTCGGGTTGATATTCGCTGTCGACTATTTGGTTGGGCCGAAGCTTACAAAGTCATCGTCTGGCGATGTTGAATCAATTCGTTCTGGATTTTTGGCGAAGCTCAATTTTGGCCTCGTTCCTCTTCGCCTAGTTCTGATGACACTGACAGTCATTGCTGCGATTGCTCTGGTTCATATCCCTTACGGTGTGGCATTTAAGTTGGTCGCATTTTCTGGGATAGTTTTTATGCCAATCGCCGCTTGGGGGATGGGTCGACTAGCAAGACTTCCAGAACCTGGTCCAGCATTTTTGGCTATTGGTACCTTGGTGTTTTTATTCGACGCTAATTTCACGATCCTGGGTGGCAATATCTTGTCAACTCTGGCTGGAGAGTTTTCTTTCTCCATCAGCTTTGCGCTAGTTCTAGTGGCAATCGGCTTGGTTATAAGATCACTCGATGACCGCAAATGGTATGGCAGAACCTCGATTGTCATTGCACTTGCTGCTCTGTCACACGTAATACCAGTGTTTTTCTTGGTGCCGGCGATCGGGTTTACCGTATTTTCTCATCCAAAGTCTTCTCGAGTAGTTCCGGTCTCGGGAATCGCACTTCTTCTTATGACTGTTGTCTGGCTAAATCCTGATATCGGTAGTCGGATGAAAGTCACAGTGACTCTAGTTGGTCTGCTGGCTGTGATTTCTGCATTATCTTTTGCTTGGAGCTACTCCAAAGAAACGTTCTCTAGATTTGGTTCTGAATTTGTGGTGGCTGCAAGACTAGGTCTTGTTGGTCTAGGTATTGCAGCTTTCTGGTTTATCCCATTTGGTTTCACTGGAGAGATCCAGGGAATGTTCAACGATCTTGGCTGGATACGTGAGACTGCGTTTGCAGAAAACTTATTAACTACGCCAATGAGAATCGCTTTTCCACTTGTGGCTTTGGGGTTTGTGATCAGTCTGTTTACCAGACAGCGGCTTGGCTTGGTTATGAGCGTGATGTGCGGGTTCTTTGTTCTGCTTTATGTCAATATCGGTCCGAGCTCTCTTTGGAATCAGCGTCTGTTGCCGACTGTTTATTTGACAGCATATTTAGCAGCTGCAATCGGGCTGTCATCCATTATCCGTTTCACAATGGAAAACTCATTTAGCTTTGACGTGCCCCGCAGAAGAGCGATGGCTGCTATTTCATTTGTTGCGCTTATTCCGGCGCTACTCGGAATTTTGGCAGTTCTTGGCCGTGCACCGTTTAGTAATCATCAGTTCATTAACGCTGAAGGCGAACCAGCGATCGGGTGGGCTGGCTTCACCATTAACGAAGGACACCAAGCTCAGGCATGGGCAACTTGGAACTCGACGGGAATCGAGACTAAAGACCATTTCCGCGAATATCGAGATGTCATATCCACCATGGAACTAATTGGTCAAGAGGTTGGTTGTGGACGAGCGTTTTGGGAGTTCAGCCCAGAACTCGACCGTTTTGGTACTCCAATGGCCCTGATGTTGCTGCCTCACTTTACTGATGGTTGTATCGACTCGATGGAAGGTCTTTTCTTCGAGAGTTCTACTTCAACGCCATTCCATTTCCTGAATCAGAGCCGCCTATCTATCGAACCTTCAGCTGCGCAGCGTTTCTTGCCATATGAAAGCTTCGATATTGATGTCGGTGTTGACCAGATGAGGGCTTCCGGTATTCGTTACTACCTGGCTTCTAATGATCAAGCAATCGAAGCTGCTCGCAATCATGGCGACTTAACTGAGATTACATCTGTATCGGGCGCATTTCCCGACGGAGCAGCATTTACTAACGCCTTTGCGATCTTTGAGCATAACGAATGGGCTGAGGCAGAAGGCCTTGATCACCTACCAGTTGTGGTTTCCGGTAACACGTTCGAAGACCTTTTCGTTGGCGGGCAAGAGGGAGAGGAAACTCCGCAGCGTGCAGAGATTGAAGCAGAGTTGGCTGAACTCAGAACGACTCTAGAAGGTAACGGAGTTTTGGATCAGGCGATCGAGGGGCGTATTAACTCCGAACGGATTCTCCTGAGAGATCAACTCGAGAGAGAATCAGAGTTCTTGGTTGGCTGGGAAGGTGAAGCCGTAAGGGCGTATCAAAATCCTGCTGCGTATCCTGCTCTGCCGGCTGTAGATGGCCCAAGTGACTGGCCCCGTACTGCTGATGAAGAAGGTATAGCTGAAGAACGCATCTTGCCATCGGAGTTTCTAAGTCTTGGAGACTCCGATCTATTGTCCGAGATCGACGAGCCAGCTGTAGTTTCCAACTATTCAACAACTAGAGACACTATTTCATTCGAGGTCGACCAAGTCGGTAAGCCTGTCATAGTGCGAACATCTTTCTTCCCGAACTGGCAAGCGGACGGCGCAGATGGCCCGTGGAGAGTTGGACCAAACCAAATGGTTGTGGTCCCTACTGATACACAGGTCGAATTGAGCTACGGCTCGAGTCTTGTCGAACGTGGATCATATCTTGTGACATTTGTTTCCCTGTTGGGTGTCTTCTTTGTATACAGAAGGCGCCAGACAGCTAACCCCGTGCTGGCGGCGATGCCACTTGCAGCGGCTTCGGTTCCTTCGCCAAATAGCAGCACCGAGTTAGACGTGCCTGAGATTCCTTCTGCTCCGGCTGAAGAAATTGATAACCCAGAACCAGACCCACTCGTAGAAGTATTTGGTGACTCAGACGATGACTCAGCAGGTCTCTATGAGACCGAAGACTCGGAAGTCCCAGAGTCTTGAGGTCTAGAGTTCGGCTCTTTGTTTTTGTTGGGTTGTTCGTTACAGCCATTGACTTAGGGCTGTTATTGGCCCTCGAATCTAGAGTGGCCCTAGGGCTTGCGAACCTAATCGCTCTAGTTGTTGCAGCTGTTGTTTCTTATCTGGCAAATAGAGTCTGGACTTTCGAACTTAGTTCTGCATATCGTTGGGTTGCAAGACCCTGGCTTTTCGTGTTAACAGCACTATTGGCCGCAGCGGTCGACATGGTAGTACTTGTTTCAGTCGCTGGATTTCCAGGCGACGTTTTAGATGTAACAAGTACTGTCGGGCTAGTCATAGCTAAGTTTGTGGCTATGGGTGCAGCGTCAGTGGTGAGGTGGGCAGCATATAGAAACATCTTGTTCCATTCGATGCGACAAGCCTTAGCTACTCGAACTGATCGGCCAGCACCGCCCGGCGATAAGCGCCTGACTGTTGTATTGCCTGCATACAACGAAGCCGAGCGTATTGCCCAATCTTTGTCTGAAATGTCTGAGTTGTTAGTCGTGCAGATGCCGCTAAGTGACTTTGAACTGTTGGTGGTCGATGATTGTTCCTCTGACGACACAGCTGAAGTAGCTGAAAAGAATGGGGCGAGGGTTATTCGCCATGAGGCCAACCAGGGTAAGGGTGGTGCAGTTCGCACGGGCATGACGGCTGCCTCTGGGCGTTCAGTTATTTTTACAGACAGCGACCTCGCTTACCCGCCAGAACTAATTTTGGATTTTCTATTCCAGCTTGAAGATGGCTGGGACATGGTCGTTGGAAGTCGTCGGCACCCAGACTCTGTTGCCGAAGTTGAAACCAGCTTTCTTCGAAAAGTTGGTGGTTGGGGAGTGAACAAACTAACCCACGTCGTACTTCTAGGTCAGTTCCGCGACACGCAGTGTGGCATCAAGGGCTTTCGCTCCGACGTTGCAAGCTCTATGGCTGAACGTCTGCAGACCTTAGGCTTTGGTTTCGATGTAGAGCTTTTTATTATGGCCGAGTTGGACAGACTATCTCTGGTCGAGCGGCCTGTGAGAGTTAACAACAGAGAAGGATCTTCTGTCTCGTTGTTTTCTGACACCTTAAAGTTTGCTCAGGATCTGGTGAAAATTAGACGCCTTGCTGGCCAGGGTGCTTATTCCAACGAGACCATAAATGTTTAAGTGGTTGCTGATCTTGTGTTCCAATTAGGTTTCTGAGTTTCTTTATCGAGATAACTGTCCGTGCTAGGGTCTGGACCGTGGCAGAGGCTTGTATAAGTGCTCTGGTTATGCGTGTTAGGAACATTTGAGGTTATGGAAGACTCACTAGATCAGATTTTTAAGGCTTATGACATCCGAGGTATATACCCGGACCAGATTTCAGCCGGTGTTTGTGAAGGCATCGGCCGTGGGCTGGCAGCTCTTGTTAAGGAACGTGAACCTGCTACCAAAGAGATAGTTATAGGCCACGATATGCGTCCAAGTGGTCCAGAGCTAGTTGCAGCATTTGCTAAGGGTGTCACCATGAGCGGTCTAGGTGTAATCAACATTGGGCTAGCTTCGACTGACTTGTTGTATTTTGCCTCGGGCCATCTAAATCTGCCTGGCGTTATGTTCACCGCTTCACACAATCCGGCAGAGTACAACGGTATCAAGATGTGCTTTTCGGGTGCAGCGCCCATTGGAATCGAGTCCGGCTTAGTGGAGATTAAGGCGGTGGCTGCGGCACCAGCTGAAACGGCTCCATCTAGTGCGGATCAGGTTGGCAGTATTAGAGAAATGAATTTGCTAGAAGACTTTGCGAGCCACGTTCGTAGTTTCGTTAATACCGACAACTTCAAACCGTTGAAGGTTATCGCCGATACGGCTAATGGTATGGGCGGATACGTGATTCCTGCGGCGTTCAAGGGTCTTCCGTTTGATTTAGAAATCATGTTTGAAGAGCTTGACGGTACGTTCCCGAACCATGAAGCTAACCCACTTGACGAAAAGAATCTGGTAGATCTCCAGAAGCGAGTACTCGAAACCGGCGCCGATATTGGG
>CALJAE010000133.1 GCA_938028175.1 uncultured Acidimicrobiales bacterium | reverse complement strand
CAGCCACTTGTTTTTCTTGAGTCGCCGCATCGTTGCTCAAGAGCAGCCCTATTACAGCTGCGGCAGCTCCGTATCCAGTGCGAAGCATGTTGGCAGTCTGAGCAGGAATCTCAGCAATTAACCTCTGCGCTTGTTTCATATGGGCTTCGGTAGGGCCTTCTAGCGTTGGGGCATCGTATTTCGTGGGAGCCGGCATCGTAGCTGAATCAGCCGCAGCAGAACCAAGCATCAATACTTCGCTTGGGATACCTCCTGGTAGTGTTCCAGCTCCACCTAGTAGTGGCCCGAAACCTCCTAGAGGCCCTTGCTGCGTAGTTTGAGGGTCTGTTTGCGCAGCTCGTTCTTGTGTCCTCGGAGCTAAAAACTCGCCGTTCCAGCTCGGGATAAGCCGCTTTATCCTCTTCGACAGAGGAGGGTGCGAACTCGTAGAACGAAGATCTGCAGGGCTGAAGAAAAGGTGGTTTGTTTCTACTGAGTGGGCGGCATTCATTCGGTTGTGTTCTCCCAAGCCACCAATCTTCGATAATGCTCGACCAAGACTTTCAGGGTCTCTTGTGAATTGCACACCTGATGCATCTGCTAGGTATTCACGTTGTCTTGAAACGGCAGCCTGTATTCGCCGAGCAAACCAAGAACCTACATAGCCAATCACCAGAAGAGCTACCCCGAGTGCTATCAGAATTATGACTCCGTCGTTGCGTTCGCGGCTGCGAAGTCGACCGAAGCGCGCCTGGTTTAGAAATAGTCTCCCCAAGAATGCCAGCACTAAGATACCGAAGATTAGACCAATAATCTTTGTTTTGACTTTCGTATCGCCGTTGTAGATATGAGCAAACTCGTGGGCGATGACGCCTTGTAACTCATTACGGCTTAGGTGAGTCATTGCTCCTCGGGTGACACCTATCACAGAGTTTTCTGGTGTCCAGCCTGCAGCAAAAGCATTAATGCCTGATTCGTTATCTAGAACGTAAACATTTGGAACTGGCATACCGGCAGCGATAGCTACTTCTTCAACAATATTCGCTAGCTGCTTTTCGTGTCCGTCTTGAGTCGTGAAGTCAAGTTGTCTTCCTCCGAGCGAGAGTGCAACATAAGAACCGCCGCCGTTTCTGATCTGAGAAGTCTTAAGAGCGCTTGCTCCGCCAATGCCAAGAATGCTTAGAGGTACGCTGTAGAAGAGTGCTTCTAGCGGGTTTTCTGGATTAGTTGCAGTTCCAACAGCGACCACAACTACAAGACTTACAAGAGCTGTTATAGCGATCACTGCTAGACCGAGAAGCACGTACAGCTTGGTGGTATTCGCTTTTGCCTGATCTTGTTGTTGGAAAAAATCCATCAAAACTCTTCTGTAAAGATCCGTTTGGTTTCTGAGTTACAGATGCAACTCAGAAACCATCGAGGACGGGATAAAGGTTTTCTTACTCGAAGTTGACTTCGATGTTTTCGCGCTTTTCTGGCTCATCATCAAGGTCAAGGTATGCAGAGTCTTTGAATCCGAACATTCCCGCCAGTAGCACTGGAGGGAAGCTCTGCTTGTAAGTGTGGTAACCGGTAACAGAGTCGTTGTATGCCTGACGAGCAAAAGCGATCTTGTTCTCTGTTGTAGTCAGCTCTTCTGAGAGTTGCATCATTGTTTGGTCAGATTTTAGGTCTGGGTATTGCTCGGCAACTGCAAGCAAGCGTCCAAGGGCTCCACCAAGAGCGGTCTCTGCACCTTCCATTTTTGCGAGTGCCGCTATGTCTGTTGGGTCACCGTTTACTTCAATTCGTGCCTGTGTTGCAGAGGCTCTTGCGTTGACGACGCCTTCTAGAGTCTCACGCTCGTGGGACATAAACTTCTTGGCGACCTCTACCAGGTTAGGTATTAGGTCGTGCCTGCGCTCCAGCTGTACATCGATTTGAGCGAACGCATTGCGCACACGCTCTCTGAGTTCTACTAGTCGGTTGTATACCTTTATTAAGAAAAGTCCTAGTAGGACCAGTACAACCAAAATAACGATTATCGCAATCATGTGATTTTCTCCCTCCCAAATGTGTATTTGGGTTACATATCAATTCTATACGATTAGACAACAGTGCCTCACTAGTTGCATTTGGCTCTAGTCTTTTAGTAGTGAAAGCTGCATCTCAACCCTCAGATAGTGATACCGAGCTTCAAATAGACTCGCCGAAAGAGATGACTGCTTTGGCTGATGAGTTTGCTCAATGTCTACGAGTTGGTGACTTGATAATCCTTGATGGAGATCTGGGTGCAGGAAAAACGTTCTTCGTTTCTGCAGTGGGTAAGAAATTAGGGGTAGCTGCAGACATTACGAGTCCGACTTTCACGATCGCCAATAGCTATGCGGCTAACGGCTACCTGCTTCATCACCTCGATATATATCGCCTCGATTCAGTGGGGGACCTTCTAAACCGTCTTGATCTAGATGACATGTTAGATGATGGGGTAGTGATGATTGAGTGGGGTTCACGAATCATCGACTATCTAGTAACAACCTATGAAAGCAAAATTGTCCACATCGTGATTTCATCTGAAGATGTGGCTCTAGATTCTGAGACGGCTAGATCGGTTAAAATTTCGACCTATCATCAAACCATGACTAAACGTTTTAGGTCTGTGCTTGGAGGGCTTGATGGTTGATCTAGCCATAACCACGTCGACTGATGTGTTGAGCGTTGCTGTCTCAAATAGCGAAGCAGTTGGGTGTGAAACACTGTTTCTCTCCAAACGCCATGCCGAGGAAATTACCCCGGCCCTCAAGAGACTAAGCAAAGGGTTTGAGTTCTCTCTTGACGAGATTGAGAATATCTACCTCGATATTGGTCCGGGGCGTTTCACAGGTCTGCGTGTGGGTATCGCTACAGCTATCGGGGTTGCTCTAGGAAGTTCTGCCACTATCAACACGCTTAACTCACTCGAAGTCCTGCGGCACAGCCTTACAGATACACACCGGCATGGTCCGACTCAACGCTTCTTTGCTGGCACTAACAGTGAAGGAGAAGCGGTTGACTTTGCAGGAGCTGAGGTGCTTTGCTTGATCGATGCTCGTAGAGGGGAGTTCTTTGGTCAGCGGTTCGTTGGGATGGAGCCACAGGGGGAAATATCAATATTTACTCCGCAAGCGCTAACAGCAGAGCTGACAGATCAAAGCAAATCATGCTTCGTGATTGGGGATGGGGCAGATCTGTACTTCGCAAATAATTCTGAGCTAGCTGTTGGCTCTGACTCTTTTCAGCATCTACCGAATGTTCGATGCAGCGCAGAAGTGATGTTGAAAATGAATGCACTAGCAAGCGTTGTTGGTTTCAACTCAGTTGAGCCACTTTATTTGAGAGAGCCTGACGCTGTGGCTGGGTTCAAGACTAAAAGTGATGACGTCGGTTTTAACCAATAGCGATTGTTTTCGGCGACAGTCGAGAGGATGATTGAGCCATTGAAAAAAGATCTGGTGAACTTAAGAGAAATGGTGATCGAAGATTGTTCAGCCGTAGCTGAGATAGAACAAGCTCTCGGAGCGACAAAATGGGGTCAAGGCCTCTTTGAAGGGGAATTCAAGATGGCCCGTGACCATCGAACTTGGTTTGTAGCTCTATCAGGTTCCAAGATTGTCGGTTTTGCTGGAGTAGCTCATGTTCTAGGCGAGGCCAATATTCTCAATATTGGAGTAACTTCAGAAAATCAACGCTTTGGTATCGGACGCCTACTCGTCGAAAGACTCTTAGAAGTAGTCCATTCGAAGCAATGTAACAAATTACTTCTCGAAGTTGAGACTACGAATCTAGGGGCGATCAACCTTTACGAGAGCTTCGGATTTAATACCATCGATATTCGAGCTGACTATTATGGCAAAGGCAGAGACGCACAAGTGATGGGTCGAAAACTCACGTAGGCTGTTTCGAGTGGATTCGATAACCAATGAAAAGGCATCCGAAGGCCTCACGGTTTTAGCGATTGAGACAAGCTGTGACGAAACGTCAGCTTCTGTACTGTCAGGCGGAACTACAGTTCTTTCTAATGTCGTCTACTCTCAAATAGAATCTCACGAGAAATTTGGGGGTGTGGTTCCAGAAGTTGCCTCTCGAAGTCACTTACAGATAGCCCCTAAGATCGTTAGTGATGCTCTGATTCAGGCTCAGGTTGGTCAAGACGAGATTGATCTAGTCGCCGCTACAAATGGACCTGGGTTAATTGGCCCTTTACTTGTCGGTTTGTCTATTGGTAAATCGTTGGCAGCGACCTGGGATAAGCCATTTATTGGAGTTAACCATGTTGAGGGCCATATGTTCGCAGTTAGTTTGGAGCACCAGCTCGAACCACCATTTGTGATCTTGCTGGTAGCTGGAGGACACACTCAAATAGTTCACGTAAAGAAGTATGGGGACTACGAGGTACTAGGCTCCACTATCGATGACGCAGCAGGCGAAGCTTATGACAAAGTCGCAAGATATCTAGGACTCGGTTACCCTGGCGGTCCCATCATTGATCGGCTAGCGGCTGACGGAGATCCAACAAAGGTTAGGTTCCCTAGAGCTATGCCTGGCGACAATTTGAACTTCTCTTTTAGTGGTTTAAAGACGGCCGTCATTAACTATGTTCGAAAGAACCCTAATGTCGAAGTGGCAGATATAGCAGCCAGCTTCCAAGAAGCCGTAGCCGATGTGCTAGTCACCAAAACGCTTAGAGCTGCTAAGTCGGTTGGAGTAGAGACTGTGTGTCTTGGCGGCGGCGTTGCCGCCAATTCACTATTAAGGTCGACGCTTAGCGCACAATCAGCTGATCAAGGTTTAAGTTGCCATTTGCCTGCACGAGAATACTGCACAGATAATGCTGCAATGATCGCAGCAGCAGCGACCTGGCGATTCAACAATTTCGGGCCTTCTCCTGACGATGTAGGCGCCAACCCATCGGCTAGCTTCGCAGCATCCGAGTAAGTAGCTCAATGAACTAGTTCATAGTTGCCGTGCCCTGGTTCTTTATTCGCTGTCGTAGCCTCCAAATTTTTGTAGTTACTGCAGTTTGTGAAATATCTAGTCGCTCAGCTATTTCTAAAGTGTTGTATCCCTCTATCCAGTGCATGAACGCTATTTCTCCAATCTGACTTTTGGACTTTGAGGGGTAGGTTGCCAATGCCTCTGCAATAAGTTCGATAGAGGAATAGCGACTAATCGGGTCCTGGTTATTTGCCGCGAGTCGGGCTAGCTCGGAACTAAATGTTTTAGCCAAGTCTTTAGCTATGTCATTTTGTTTTAGTTCTTTGAGTAAGCCACGGTAGAGCTTTTGTTTGGTATCGAGAATCAGGTTCGCAGCGACTTTGTTTGGCCGTTTAGTTAGATCTCTAGATCCAAGCACTTCATAAAAAGCCGAGATCACTTCAGCAGCTGGGTCTGTGAAGCCAACGGCTGTCGTTTTGGCTAGCTTCTTTAGCCCTGGGAGTAGTTGGCACGTTAGACACAGGGAAGCAGTCTCGCATCCTCCTTGTGCGAGTCGCACAAGTGCTGCCTGCATCCGGTCAATGACAGACTTATCGGCTATCTCGAATACTGGCAGTGACAATTCAGTCATTGTCCAGTCCATTAACTCTGGTTCTTGTTTGATCCACTTTCGATAGACACGTCGGCCTCTGAAGTCAGATGTTTGTACTTGCATTTGTTTTGTAATTTCTTTGAACATG
>CALJAE010000132.1 GCA_938028175.1 uncultured Acidimicrobiales bacterium | reverse complement strand
TGCGAGACCGGCGAAGCGGCCCATTCAGAGGAAATGTTGGCATGTAGCCAATTAATTGAGCTGTTTGATGACCAGCCTCGTTTACTGTGACAGTTGATCCAGAGCCGGACGAAATATGTTGATCGATGACTTCAACGTCTAGGAGCCGATTCAGAGATCTATATACGGTTGAAACAGGGATGGCATAGGCACCTGCAATTTGTTGTGCCGTAAGCCCTGGCGTTGTCTGCAAACCACGCAGCGCAACCAGTGAAACTAATAGTCGTTGAGCTAGCTCCAGGTCTTTTGCTGATCGCCACTGTCTATTCTGACGATGATATGAAACAATCGGCGCAACCCGACTACTTTGGAGTACAGACTCAGTCTTTGGTGTCTTCTGAGGTATAACATTCTGCTGTGTTGCAAGTAGGCGTTCACCCAGCTCAGTTGGCACAAAGTATCGCTTAACGCTGGGTCTGGTCTGATTAGAAACAGTAACAAACCGATTGTCATATAGCCAGCCAGCCATCTCTCTAAACGTTTTAGCAGTATTTAGATGAGCTGGCCGTGGATTGACGACAGCGACAGCACCAGGTTGTCCGTTGTTTGCAATGGCTGCTAAATAAGAAAGTGAGTCTCGGTGATTTCGTCTGATTGGCAAACAAGCTAGTGAGCCATTCTGTTCGTGGCGCCTAAGCTCCCTAACGCCAGCACCTGTGATTCGAACTGACGACGCCCTGCTGTCCGCTACCGGCTCTACCGAGACGTAACCCAATGGCTCGTAGAGTCCGACAAGAATCATCGCTAATCCGGTATGAAGATCGAATATCTTAGACAGGTACTTATCAGTGACTTTCACTCTGGCATTCTCAGCTAGCAAAGGCTCGAATATATTCAGAGCTGCAAGAAAACCGGGACCGTGGGTCTCAATCAGCTCTTCGTCGGTCGCAATGCCATACAGACGATAGAACTTATCTCTTATATCCGCCATAGTTTCACCTACCATTAGTTTACAGCCACCTCATTGCTTTAACCGTGCGCTTTTACCTTGGAGAAATAGGTTTTGTATGAGACCTTTGGGTCAGCATCATTCTGAAACCGAGGTCCGTTGGAGCATACTCTCGGATTCTCTTCTCCTTGGTACTGATCCTTTCGCCTCCCTGTAAGCAACCAATCGCTTTCAGAGACTGACAATTTCTGTCTAGGCGATACATACTGCGACCATACTGGTTACTGATGTCTGAAACACTCGCGCCATCTTTTGCATAGTTGACAAATAGTTGCAAAGTTTGAAATGCCGAATGCCATAACATTCTCGGAGGTAGCCCAGGGGGTGCATAGAGATCTGTAAATGCAGCTTGCACCCATTCCTTTCCTTTAACAGAGAGAATAAACGCCGGCGTTTCTCTCTCCACGTGGTCTGGGACTTCAACCAGGTAACCTGATTCAGCCAATAGCTCTGAGACATCTTCTAGTTCTTTGACGCCAATGTTGTACATGATCTCCCAATTGGGAGGAGCGATAAGATTAGAACTACCGGTGGTGTCTACTTGATAAACGCCTAAACCAGCCAGAACTGAAATGGCCGTACTACCCCAGCGTTCAATCTTGTCTGGGTTAGTTCCAACCCTAAATTCAATCTTTGGTGCCGCCATGACTATTTCTCCACCTAGTTTTCCAGCTCAGTCATTGTACAGGTTCAACACAAAAGGCATCCCCCGCAAAATCGCCGTCTGCCCCTTGATGAAGGCACTTAGGCTATTTCTGGCTTGACTACGCCATTTATAGCGACAGGCCTTCTGATACGCTTGATAATCAGGTGGCACATGAGTTCAGAGCATCCAGAGAAACTAGATCCAAATACGTTTCAGATGGACTTTCTCGATGTCCTTATGGCCGCTGGGATGATCAAGGGAATGCCTGAATCTCACCCAAAGGATAATGTGCTCGATGAGTCACATATACAAATCCTTGACTCAATTGCAGCAACTCTAAACAAACTCCTAAATCGGGCTGGCCTCAAAACTGAGCCGTCCTCTTATCATCCATTACTCGCCGGATCTCAAGTTGTTAACACGCTAGATATACGAGTATTCAGCATCGTTGATTCGTTAAAGACTCTCACTGAGCATCTCGGCATTCAAGAATCTGTCTACTTCTCTGATGAGCGCTCTCTGAAAATTACCGCAGACAGTTTTATGACTCATGGTTACCGTTTTGGAGATCCAGATTTGGTAGCCACCAGTGAAGTCCTACTAGAAGAAATCAGTTGGGAACTCGACCTAGTTGCAGAAGCTTTGTCGATCGACATTGGGCCACATCTCGAAACAGAAAAACTTTCGGTAACCGAAATACTCAGCCGAATACACTCACAAATAAACATTTTGCTAGGCCCACAATCAAACACAAACCCAAGCTTTTCTGGGACCACCCCTAGTCAAGGAGTCAGCACATCTAAACATAGAGAATCTATTAAGCCAAACTCTTCCCTGGGTGGACCGGACACACCACGAAAATCTCGAGGCATCTAGGAAGCAACCAACCTCAAATGGTCTAAGCTGACGCCTCGGCTGCTTCAATAGTGTTTCGTAGCAACATGGCTACCGTAGTTGGCCCAACTCCACCTAATCGTGGAGTAATCCAAGAAGCTTTTTCCGCCACTAGTTCGTCTACATCTGGGAGCAGCTTTTTGCCTTCCCAGCTGATTCCTCCAGAGACCACTACAGCTCCATCTTTAACCATTTCAGGCTTAATCGTGTTTTGGCGACCAACGGCCGAGACAATCACATCGGCTTGTTTGGTAAAGCTAGCTATATCGCTAACTCGAGAGTGAACTACGGTCACGGCAGCATCGACACCTTTGTTAGCCAACATCAATGCCATCGGGCGACCCAAAGTGGGACCGCGCCCAACTACCACGACATGCTTGCCAGCCAAATCGATGTTGTAATGATCTAGCATTTGAAGGATGCCAGCCGGTGTCGCCGGTCGCGGGCCAGGCTGCTGAAGTACCAAACGACCTAAGTTAACTGGATGTAGCCCGTCACCGTCTTTATCCGGGTTCATCTGCATCAAAGCAGCGTTAAAGTCGAAACCTTCGGGTGTCGGGTGCTGGATAATAAATCCATCTACTTCAGGATTATTATTGAATTCCAAAACAGCTTTTGTAAGCTCTGCTGGATCAGCTGCAGCGTCTATCCCAATATGAAAAGACTTTACTCCAACTTGTTCGCACGTTTCGTGCTTCTTGCGCACATAGCTAGCACTTGGACCATCGTCGCCGACAAGAATCGTACCCAACCCAGGCGTAATACCTCGATCTGCTAGCTGTGCTGCGCGCTCAGCCACATCAGCCAATACAGCCTCTGCAACCTCTGCGCCTGAAAGAAACTGTGCCATAGGTGTAGCTTAGCCTTCGATAACCGCCAAGTTGTGGTCGACGACATTGAGCGGGTCAGATGCTGTTTCACCAGCAACAACAATGTCTTCGATTCGAGCTCCAAACTTGCCCGGGATGTAGATACCTGGCTCTATAGAGAACGCATTACCCGCAACTAGTGGATCAGAATTGCCTTCTACTATGTAAGGCTCTTCGTGGGCTTCTACCCCGATACCGTGGCCGGTTCGATGAATAAAATACTCTCCATAGCCTGCCGCATCAATAATTGAGCGCCCCGCTCTATCTACGTCTTCAGCCGGTGTCCCAGCTTTAGCGACAGCCAGCGACGCCCTTTGAGCTTCAAGCAACACTGCGTACATTTCAGCAAACTCAGGCGATGGCTCTCCGGTATACACACACCGGGTTAAGTCCGAACAGTAACCGACACCATCGTCGCCAAACATAGTTCCACCAAAGTCACAAAGCACGACCTCTCCTTCTTTAATTACTCGATCCCCTGCGTCATGATGTGGGCTTGCTGCATTTTCGCCGGCAGCAACGATTGCGAAGTTAACTTTACGATGACCTTCTTCAACAATTTGCCTGCCCAGTTCGGCCGAGACTTGAGCTTCAGTTTGCCCAACAAGTGGAATCTCTCCAGACTGAAGCCTGGCTGCTATTCGGTCAACAGCGTGAGCGGCCGAACGCAACATTGCGATTTCATCAGCAGTCTTTACTGCACGAAGCGGTGTCATTACTAATCCAGCATTGCAGAACGCCAAATTAGGAGATCGATCTATTAAACCAACCAGGAAGCGAGCCCAAGTGGTTTCACCAACTGCTACCTTGTTCGCCCCTGACAACATTTGTGTCACAAGGTCTAAGGGGTCAGCTGTTTCTCCCCACGGAACAACTGTAAAGTCGCCGGTTTCTTTGACAAGCGGGGCCTCAAGCTCTGGAACAACTAGCTTCGCCTCTCCATCTAGCCTGATAACTAACATTGTTAGCCGCTCAAGCGGCATAGCTGCATATCCGGTGAGATACGGCAGGTCGGCGCCAACTGATAGACACAAAGCGTCAACGCCTGTGGCGTTCATCTGCTGTCGTGCTCGATCTATACGTTCTGAAAAGATTGAACCCATAAGAAAAACAGTAGTTCACCAAGGAGGTGATCCTCGTCTTTACAGAAAGATGACTGGGAACAATTAACAGTAAAAACGGCGCCCGGGCCGATAGACCTATTTGGCGGGAATTCAAGTTGGGATAAGTCCTAGTGCCTGAACTGGCGCTCTCCTGTGAAGACCATTGCTAGGCCAAGCTCATTGGCCGCTGCAATTACCTCTTCATCTTTAACAGATCCACCTGGTTGTATAACTACAGAGACTCCCGCTGCTGCGGCAACTTCTAGGCCGTCAGCGAATGGGAAGAAAGCATCGGATGCACAGGCGCCACCCTTAGCTCGATTAGAAGCTTTCTTGACAGCTAGTTCACCAGATTCGACTCGATTCTGCTGACCGGCACCAATTCCCCACGCAACACCATCTTTGGCAAGCACGATTGCATTAGAGCTCACATGGCCGCAGACCCGCCAAGCGAGAGCCGCGTCTTGTAGACCATCTGCGGTTGGCTTTGATTCTGTCACGGTCTCCCACGAATCAGAGTCTGCTGCAAAATGGTGGCTCTGCTGCACAAGAAAACCCTCACCGATTTGTCGCACCTGCAATGCCACCGGTTCCGGCGGCTGCGCCACAAGAATGCGAGTATTCTTGCGCTTCGCTATCAGTTTATCAACGACTCCTTCGGCATAGCTAGGAGCAATAATCACGTCGGCTTGTGCTGCCTCAACTATGGCAGCAACAGTATCCTCATCTACCTCACGGTTGAGAGCGACAATTCCACCGAAGGCAGAACGACTGTCACATTCATAGGCTTGTGAGTAAGCAGAAGACAAAGTCTCAGCGACCGCAACACCGCAAGGGTTTGCGTGCTTGATAATGGCCGCAGCTGGGCTATCACCAAGGTCGTGAACAAGCGACCAAGCAGCCTCTGCGTCAAAGTAATTTAGATAACTTAGGTCAAGGCCACTAAGTTGTTCGACTGAATCGAGCCATGACTCAGCCCCGTTAAGTCGATAGCGAGCTCCGGATTGATGAGGGTTCTCGCCGTACCGTAAATCGCTAGCTTTCTCTAGAGAGAGCACAATTTGTTCAGGCAAATCTACTTCGCTCTTGGGTTGACCCAGTCCGTCAGTTAGTGAGCTGTTAGTCATCCAGCTAGCAATCGCAGCATCGTACGATGTTGTGTGGGTAAACGCTTTTCCTGCTAGTTGTTTTCGCAATCCAGAAGAAGTGTTTCCATTTTCGGCAATCTCTCCCAAGACCACTTCGTAGTCTGTTGGGTCGACAATGACAGTCACATGCTCATGGTTCTTAGCTGCTGCACGAACCAGGGTCGGGCCGCCGATATCGATTAGATCAATTGACGGGTCGGTATCGAACGGATAAAGATTGGTCACGACAATATCGATTAGATCGATACTATGAGTTTCCAAGTCTTGGAGGTGGTCGGCGTCTCGGCGGTCAGCCAAGATACCGCCATGAACTTTAGGATGCAGGGTTACCACCCTGTGTCCAAGCATTGGCGGGTAGCCAGTAAAATCGGCGACATCCACAACAGGGATATCGGCCGCAGCTATCTCTTTCGCAGTTCCACCAGATGAAACAATCTCGACGCCGAGCTCGTGCAATGATGCTGCGAACTCAACAATTCCAGACTTGTCAAAAACTGAGATTAAAGCTCTCACTACTCTCCTAGCTCAGAAACAATCTTGGCCATCAGTTCGCCAGCCTCGGTTGGGTTCTCACCCATTAGTGCACCAGCTTTGGTTAGGGCTTCGATTTTAGCTTGAGCTGTTCCTTTGCCACCAGAGACGATTGCGCCGGCGTGGCCCATCTTCTTTCCTGGAGGTGCCGTTACACCAGCAATGTAGCCAGCAACTGGCTTAGTCATCTTTGCTGCGATGAACTCGGCTGCTTCTTCTTCAGCTGAGCCACCAATCTCGCCAATCATCATGACAGCTTTAGTTTCTGGGTCAGCTTCGAAAGCTTCGAGACAATCAATAAAGCTGGTTCCAGGAACAGGGTCACCACCGATACCAACACAAGTGGTCACACCGATGTCTTTTTGCTTAAGTTCATACAGAGCCTGGTACGTAAGTGTTCCACTCCGGCTCACGATTCCTACTGGGCCACCTTCTTTTGCGATGTGGCCGGCTGTGATTCCGATGTTGGCTTTACCTGGAGAGATAAGCCCAGGACAGTTAGGTCCAAGGATTCTCGTATTTGGAAAGTCTTGGCTGACTTTGTTGAAGAACATTGCTTCATCGTGTGCCGGAACACCTTCGGTGATTACAACTACTAGTTCCAAACCAGCCTCGGCTGCTTCTAGAACTGCAGCTTTAACAAACGGAGCTGGGATAAAGACACAACTTGCTGTTGCACCGGTTGCTTCTTTTGCTTCAGCCACAGTTGCATAGATAGGAATTCCTTCTACGTCGGTGCCGGCCTTCTTAGGGTTGGTACCGGCAACAACTTGTGTCCCATACTCTTTGTTGAGCAGGCCGTAGTAGCGGCCTTGCGAACCAGTCAGACC
>CALJAE010000131.1 GCA_938028175.1 uncultured Acidimicrobiales bacterium | reverse complement strand
AGCAAGCAGCAATAGGTACTGAGTCTGGCAAAAGATAGCTATTCGCAGTTCTTCCACAAGTTTGTGCGATCGGCGAGGCGTCTCATAATTGGTGCCACTAGTAGGGCTGCCGATGAGGCACCGAGCGCTGCTAGGCCACTCTTTTGGGCTATCGATGTAGTTCTAGGCCAGATAGCTTTAGTTGCTGCCAATCCGATCGCTCCTTCGATTGGCATCACTTTGTTGGCGTGGTGGTTGGTGTCCCAATATGAGATGGGGGAGTTGAAGCGCCAGTCACTTAGCGGCCAGAAGTGTTGGTGGGCGTCGTCTGCATGCGTTAAGAAGTCGATTGCTATGTGTGTTAGTCCGCTGGCAGCTGCTTTGGTTATTAGTTTGCCTGTTTGTGGATGTACTATTCGAAGGGCTGCTCCAGTGGCTAATGCGGCGGTCCATAAAGGGAATGAATTTGAAACTGCGCCCATCTTCTGCCACGGTTCTTGAAAGTACTCGACCTTCCAGCGCTGATCAGCTGGTGTTTTTTTGGCTATTGAAGAGGCTAGGAATATGGCTATAAATGCGTCTGGAAGTACTGAGCCGATAAATGCAGCCCAACCAGAGCCTCGTAGAGATTTGCGTTGAAAACCAGCTAAACCTATGAGCGCGTGCGTCGTCGTCTGCATTGACCCATCCTAGTAGGTGCTCGGTGTACCCGGTCTCTCCTGGTGAGTGGGATATGTTAGCTAAGCGCTACCTGCGAACTTATTGAGCCTTTGGTCGAACCATCTAAACTTTGGATAATTCGAGCATTGACGCTGTTTGCGGACGGATTGAAGTCAGCGTTTTGAAGTACCACTTCAACTTCAGCTACGCCTTGAGGCGTGCAGCTGTCGGCTGTTCCAACGTTAGTGAAAGAACCGTCTGCATTGCTGTAGAGAACGTTTGTTATAACAGTTGAGTTTGGCTCGCATGTAAGTTTCAATGCGACCCGTAAAGATCCATTGGCTCTAACTCTTGCTAGTTCAGAAGTTATTGACAGCGCCTGGGTAACATTTGTTGTGCTGCTAGCTAATCTGTCACCACCAAATGCGCCTTTGAGACTCGGATCTTGTTCTACTGCCTCGGCAAGTTCATCGGCTACAGACTGTATAAATTCGGGACTAAGCGGCTCAGGGATGGCTGTTTCAGCTACTTCAGGCGTTGTTGGTGTGACAGTTTCAGTAGTCTCTGGTGTAATCGTCGAAGCCGGCTCGGTCTCGTTTGCCTCATCGAGAGATTCAATGCGTTTGGCTTTGTCCTGAGCGAGCTTTGCCTGCACTAGTTCAGCGTGTTCGGGACTAAGAGAATTGTCTTTGATGAGTTCGTCTAAGGTACGGTCATCGCCTACCAGTGAGAGCTTTAGTAGCCCGGCTGCAGCCTCGGCATCGATTGGTTTGTCAGCGGCTATGTCTGTGCCTTGGGCAGCAACAGCTCGTTTGATTCTTTCATCAAGAGAGGGTTCATCGTCTAGGAGCTGCGATTCTGAAGTAGGGGTAACTATGGTGATGGGCTTGTCGGTCGCTTCGAGCGGAAGTTGTAATTCAACTGCGGTTGCAGGCTTAGCTATTGGAAGCTGATTGGCTTCAAGGGTGCCATCCAATGTTGGCTGTGAGTTTGCACTATTGGCTGCTGCTGGGAGCATGTAGAGGCCTGCGCCGAATAGGAGCACCGCTGTGAAAGTTAGAGCTTTTTTGAGCATTAGTTACCGCCTTTATTCAAGGCAGACAAGTCTAGCGGTCAATCCTTAGTATTGAACTAAGCCCTCATCTTGGGCTGTTTTAGTGCGAATTTGGCGAGCCAATTCATTTTCTGAAATATGTTACCCAAGTAGCTGATCGATCGAGCTCTGAGCCACACTGCGACATGTTCTACCAACAGAATCTTCGATACAAATACTCTGTGAAGACGGAGTTGCTGGTCCATAGCTAATATGTGCAGAGTTAGTGATGCTGGTCCCAAAGCAGCTGACTTGTCGATCAGCGACACCGGGTACCGATAGCGTTGCATTATCAGTGCATTTGAAGCTGATGTTGACACCAAACGGCCCAGTATCGGTTTCAGTTGTCAGGCTTAGATTTGTCAGGCTAGGTTTTGCTAGTTGTTCTATTGATCTTTCGGCTTGTGCTCTAAATCGTTCCATTTCAGAATCCCTAGCTGATTCATCTACCTGCTCAACAACTGCAGCTCTGGGTTCCTCTTCAACCTGAGACTCTTGAATTGCTTGGCGGGATCTAACCGAGACTTCTGCTGAACTACTTGTTACAACTTGAGTTGTTGGAGCGGTAGTCGGCGTCGCTGTTATGGGAGTTGCTGTTGTAGTTGTTCTCTGGAAAGAGTCTCTGTATTCGGCAGTGGTTGGAGCTGTTCCTTGAAGTGAATCTAAATAGGATTCCGATTGAGCAGAATAAGGATTAATAGAAGAGCCTGTCGAGACTTCGGCTTCGTAACCAGGGTAGAAAGCTGAAGCCGGAACCATGACGGCAGCGACGCCAGCAATTATGGATACCAACCAAATTATGTTCTTCCTAATCATCGCCCACCCGTTTTTCTGCCTAGTTCAAAAGTATCACGAACGTTTGGGTGATTGTATTCACCCAGTAGTTGCGATGAATTTTGGGCAAATTGTGACATCTTGCCTTTGCGACAAGTTTGTGCATGTAGAAGCATGTATCCTTAAGTTGATGGGCGATGGTGGTGCCTTAGTTGGCAATGTCCTGGCGGACAGATATCAAATAGAATCTCCGATAGGTGAGGGCGGCATGTCTGTCGTTTATCGCGCCACGGATCTAGCCAACGGTGAGACTGTTGCAATAAAGCTCCTGTTGTCATCGTTGCTTAATGACCAAGTTTCTTTAAGTCGATTCAAACAAGAATCAATTGCTGCTGGACGAGTGCGACACCCGAACCTCGTGACAGTTCATCACATGGGCGAACACGACGGAGTCCCATTTCTTGTAATGGACTATGTCGAAGGTAAGAGCGTAAAAGAAATGATTAAGGATGGCTCGATCGACCCGATTCGTGCCTCAGAAATTATGATGGGTATTGCTGATGCTCTTAATGCTATTCACGAAGCAGGAATTACTCACCGGGATGTGAAACCAGGAAACGTGGTCATAGGAGACGATGACGTTCCTCGTTTGACTGACTTCGGTATAGCCCTAGTTGATAATGACAGCTCTATAACTAAAGAAGGTTTAGTAGTCGGTACAGCTACATACTTCTCGCCCGAGCAAGCTCAAGGCGCTCGAGGTGATGCGATGAGTGACTTGTACTCACTTGGCGTTCTTGGCTATCAGATGATTGCCGGCGAACTTCCATTTCGAGGAAAGACCGCAGTAGAAGTCGCAACCAAACACGTTAACGAACCACCGCCTGCTTTTAGCGGAGCATTAGAAGTTCCTGATTGGTTGAATTTTCTAATTAGACGACTGATGAGTAAGAGTCCATCGGGTCGGTTTAGTTCAGCGTTAGAACTTCGACAACGTATTGCCAATTCGCTGGAGTATTCGACTGAGGAAATTCCCGTTCTGTCTTCGGTGAAGTTCGTAGATGTGGCAGGCGATGACTTCTTTATAGATACAACTCCTCTTGACACCCAAGAGACAAAGGTGCTCGAAGAGGTTGAAGCAACAGTCTTTTTCGAAGACGACAAGCCTGCTGAAAGAGTTGATGATTCAACAGCGATTCAGCAAGTGGTACCTGTTGTAGCCGATCCGACAGTGGTTCTGGACAAGACAGACGTACATGCTTATCCAACACAGGCAGTTGAGTCGACAATCACAAATCGCCCAATCTCATCGCCGCCAGTTGCCATATCAGGGGTTGAATCACGTATCGAGATAGTGGACGAAGAAGAAGCATCCAGTAAATGGAGCATGTTCGTATTTATTGTAATGCTAGGAATGCTCGGAGGTCTTGGTTATCTCTTTGGAAGCCCTCAGAGCATCAGTAGTGCTGCACCAGGGATAGTGAATCCTCCAACCACAGAAGAGGGCAGAACATTAGAGCCTTCAACACCCAATTCTCCAACTTTTGATTTCTTGGCAGACCCAGACACAACAGTCCAAGATTCTGTCGAATCAACGACCACCCAAGGTTCTTCGTCAACAACTCTGGAAGCATCAACAACCACCGATGATGACCTAGACGAGCCTGAGTTCCCTATAATCGGAATCCCAACCACAACTAATCCGTTTGTCGGCTTACCCAGCACGACAGAGCCAGGTATAACACTTCCGACCTTCGTGCCAACTACTGCTCGTCCTACGACTACTGTTCGCCCGGCTACTACTGCTCGTCCTGCAACCACGGCACGTCCAACGACTACTGCTCGTCCTGCAACCACGGCACGTCCAACCACTACTGCTCGCCCGACTACTACTGCTCGTCCTACAACCACGGCACGTCCAACCACTACTGCTCGTCCGACTACCACAGCGCGGCCTACGACTACAGCGCGGCCTACGACTACAGCAGCGCCAACAACTACGGCAGCACCTACGACTACTGCACCCACGACCACAACACCATCTACAACAGCGGCAACAACAACTGCTTCAGTTAACACAGCTTTGACTACCACAACAGTGGAAGAAGAAGAGTAAAGGCTAGATCTTGCCTATTTTGATGCCTTCTAGGGCTTCTTCAGGCTCAGGGTAAGTCAAGTTCAGATTTTCTAGTGTCTGTACCATAATTTCTGAAACAACAATGTCTCGATACCACTTGTTGTCGGCCGGAATTACATACCACGGAGCTCGTTCAGTGGTCGTCTGGCTGATCGCTTCTTCAAACGCCTCTTGATGTTCATGCCAAAGCTGTCTTTGTTCTAGATCAGCAGACTTAAACTTCCAGTTCTTTGTCGGTTCGTCGAGCCTACGTTGCAGCCGTCTCTTTTGTTCTTTGGGGGAGATGTGGAGAAATATTTTCACTACAGTCGTTCCCTCATCGGTCAGCATTCGCTCGAAGTCATTAATATGTTGGTACCGCTTACGCCATACATCTTCAGGCTTTAAGCCGAGCACTCTCACTGCAAGCACATCTTCATAGTGACTTCTATTGAAAACGACAATCTCTCCGTCAGTTGGCACTACTTGATGGCAGCGCCATAGATAGTCGCGACTTAGCTCATTCTTTGAAGGCTTACCAAAGGACTCGACCCTGACACCTGCTGGATTAACTCCTGTAAAGACTTTGCGAATAGATCCGTCTTTGCCGCCTGCATCCATCGCCTGTAAGACGAGGAGAACTCGGTGTTTCTTCTGTGCCCACAAAGTATGTTGAAGTTCTTCCAAGCGTTTATTCAAATCTTTGAGACGACCCTTAACATCGTCACGAGAGTCACCCTTTTGATATGAGGTGGCTGAAGGGTCCATATCTGCCAGGTCTAGGATGTGTCCTGGCTTAGCTATGTAGTTTTCGATTGGGAAGCGCACTGATGACCTTTGGGGACTAGGACGAGAACCAATATTACCGGACCACAGCGGTTGGGTATCGATCCTCACTACTTGATGCCCTATCGGCATGAATCAGGTGAATGAAAGGGCTGGTTCCTTACAAATTTCGGCGGTAGTAGTTCGTTTAGCGACTAGTTTAGGAATGTGATTGTAGCAGAGCTTGAGGTGTACCATTCACGCCCAATCGCCCCGACTAGACGAGTTGGTCTTGGTCATATTGATCTACCCGTTGGTCCTGGTCCCGGCCCCGGCGGGGTTCTTCTTGCTGGTGTGGTGGCTCAAACAGTTCCTAACATTAATGCCGAAGATAGAGAGTCGCTGTTTAATGTTTGTGAGCTGATTGGGTTCAACCAAAGGGTGAATCAGCCATCGGCTCGGCACCGTTATCAAGACGACTTAGTTGGGCTTACATCTAGTCGGCAACTTCTAGTTCATGAAAACGGAGTGTTTAGCTACGAGTTTGACAACAGTACAGCGTCCCCGATTCAACTTGCTTTGGGAGCCCTGTATGCTGTGGAAAGAATCAGTGCTGAGAACAGACCCTCAGTAATTGATGCCATTAGGTACGCCATGGTTTGGGAAGGCGACCCTAATACTCAATTCATTTCCTCTGTTCTGAGTGAACATAAATTGTCGGGGGAGCAGCTAGAAAGATTGGGTTCTTGGAGTGATCCTGTTGCTTGGGCTCTCGATAAGTTGGGAATAGCGGAGCCGATTGAGCAAGTGTCCAAACGGATTGTTCAAACTAACTTTCGAGGCCTAATTCGTCAGGCGCATCCAGACAATGGGGGAGTCGAAACGCTTGCCTCTGAGCGCGTTAAAGATTTGATGGATGCTAAAGACATCCTTCTGTCTAAGTTATAGATCAACGATGTTTAGCTTGTGTCCTGTGTAGTCACAGAATTTCTGAAGGCCTTGAAAGCTGATAGTGGTTGACATTGTGTTGACTAGCGGGTGAAAGTGGATTTCGTCTAGGCCAACTAAGTTGCTATCGAGCCAAAACTCCACATCGTGATTACTGTCATTGGCTAGGGCAAAAGCTGATACTGAACCAGGCTTTATTCCCAGGAACTCTTCGAGACGTTCTGGTCTGGCGAAGGACAGCCTCTTACTTTCTATCTGCTCTGAGAGATGGATGAGATCGACTTCGGTTGAGTGAGAGGCAGTGAGCAGGAAGTTGCGCTTCTTCTTGTCGCGTAACAATAGATTCTTAGTTTCGCCAGCGCTAGATAGGCCTATGCGTAGCTTCTCTGCTTCTGCAACTGTGAAGGTGGCTGGGTGTTCGAGTGTTTTGTGCTCGACTCCGATATCGCTAAGTAGCTGAAGAATCTCTTTAGCTTCCGTTAGTGGTTTCTGCGACATCGAATCAGTCTAGCTTTCTGAACTAGTTCGATGTTTGGTTCCCCAAAACCTCCGATGTTTCAGCATGGCTGAAACTCGGTAAGGGCTTCGCCGAAGGCGAAACCGACAGCAAGGGGCGACGTTTGGTTCCCCAAATGCTGAGTTTTAAGATGCCCAGAGTTTGCACAGCAAACTCTGCAAGGGCTTCGCCGAAGGCGAAACCGACAGTGGGCCGGGTAGGATTTGAACCTACGAAGGCATAAGCCGGCAGATT
>CALJAE010000130.1 GCA_938028175.1 uncultured Acidimicrobiales bacterium | reverse complement strand
CGGGATAGATACTTATGATGTTAAGGGGAACACTTACACCAAAAACGAATAGCGCCCACCAAACTGCTTTATCAGCAGCACCAACAGAAGCCCGTGCCCGCTTCCAGTAAGGGACAAGCATAAACATGCCCCTAGCAACTATCAACAGATAGGTTTCGTTGCGCAGTGGAGCTCGGTCAAGAAAAAATATCCCCAGAACAACTAAAACATAAAGGCCATAGAAACCCAAAATAGTTTTGCTGTGGCGACTAATCCAAATGCTTTGATTCGACGAGCTGGACATAGTATTTTTATCGACCAAAGCATCCAATACTTCAACGGAAATAGGCGTTTATACACAAGATTAGGGGTGCCATATGGCCTACAAACCAACCGCTATGTACGAGGATCAGTACAGCTAGCAGGCAAAACCTACTGCTAGATATAGTATCTGTGGCGATTGATAACGCTGGAATCGGCTCAACGTTTCAAGACTTTGTAGCATCAAAGAAGTGATCCTTCTCGACGCTCAACAGCTGTCCCTAAACCTTGCTGGCAAAGCGCTCTTCGAAGATCTATCTTTCACCATCAATCACAACGACCGACTCGGCGTTATTGGAATCAACGGGACTGGCAAATCGACGCTACTCAATGTATTGGCTGGGAAACGAGAACTCGACTCTGGCAACCTCATTCTCAATGACGCAACCAAAATCGAATTTTTAGATCAAGCGGCCCCCCTACCCCCTGGCAGAGTTATCGACGCTGTTAACGATGGATGGGAAGCCCAAGCCGCCCTAACCCGACTCGGTATGGGTGAACACTTTGACCGAGACACCCAAGAGCTATCCGGTGGTGAAGCAAAGCGAGTAGCCCTAGCAAAAGCGATTACCACTGAGAGCGACCTACTAATCCTTGACGAGCCGACCAACCACCTCGATCTAGACGCAATTGACTGGCTCACCGAATTTCTACAGCAACGACGTGGTGCTCTAATTCTTGTAACTCACGATCGACACATGTTGGATGACACCACTACCAAGATGCTTGAACTAGATCGAGGCGACGGCTTCTTTCATCACGGGAACTACTCTTCATACCTTGAAGCCAAAAGCGAGCGCGAAGCGGCCACCGAAAAAGCCGACGCTGTCCGCCGGAATCTTGCCAAAACTGAACTCGCATGGCTTAGACGAGGTGCTCCGGCAAGAACCTCAAAACCAAAAGCTCGAATCGCTACCGCCACTGCACTGCAAGAAACGCAAACGCAGAAAGCTGTACGACCAGCAGATCTGCATCTAGATTTCCCTACTCCACGCCTTGGTGACATAGTTATAGAGCTAGAAAATATCGCTATGAGTACCGAGGATCGAAGCCTGTTCTCAAACGTCGAACTACGTTTAGACCCCAGGGAGCGCCTCGGCATAGTCGGCCCCAACGGCGCTGGCAAGACAACGCTTTTAGATGTCATAGCAGGAAGAAGAGAACCAGAAACAGGTACTCGAAAAGTAGGAACCACCGTGCAGCTCGGCTACTACGACCAGCACTCAACTGACCTAGACCTAAACTGTCGAGTCAAAGAATTTGTGGCTGGGCCCGACCGTGAGCCGGACTGGACCGATGCCAAACTACTCGAATCGTTTTGGTTTGATAAAGAAGCACAGTGGGCACAACTAAGCGAACTATCAGGAGGCGAACGACGACGTCTCCAACTGCTACACATCATCGCTCAAAAGCCAAACGTACTTCTACTCGACGAGCCAACTAACGATTTTGATATTGAAACTCTGCGAGCACTGGAAGACTTTCTCGAAGACTGGCCCGGCGCCGTGGTTGTAATTAGTCACGATCGAGCGTTCTTAGAACGAGTAGTTTCTGATGCGCTAGTTATCGATGGCAAGGGCTTTGTCGGCCGCTGGCCAGGAGGCTTCGGTGCCTGGGACCAGACAAGACGTGGAGCCAACACTCCAAAGGCCAAGAAGAAGTCTGCCAAACCCAAAGGCAAGCCAGACGATGGACCAAAGAAACGATCGGCCAGCACCTTACGTCATCTACTGAAAGAAAACGAAAAACTACAAGCCAAGCTCGGCAAACAAAAAGACGCCCTAACTCAAGAGCTCGCTGACGCCGGAGACGACTATGCAAAGCTAGGCGACATCGGCGCCCAACTAGCTGACTTAGAGAGCTCGATAACTGAAGCCGAAGAAGCTTGGCTCGAGTTAGAAACCGAGCGAGAAGCTCTTTAAATGAGTTCTAAACCCCGGCAGCTACATTTGCCAAGCTCTGTAAAGCGTTCGTCATGACTTCAAGCGGTGGCAAATCGCTAGCAATACCATGACGCTCAGCAATGTAAGCCGGATCATTGTGCAAGACACGAACTCCCCCGTCGCCAGAGTCAGTGATCAACATCTTTTGTGGAAGATCAATCGCTGCGGTTCTTGCAGCCTGCATCAATATGGTTCCCAACGCTGGGTTGCCAAAGAAAATCTCGATAGTTGGCTCTAGCTCCAACTCAACGCTCGCTGCGCCCTTCGAATGATCAACTGTCGCGATATGTCTAAGCTTTTCGTTACCTTCGATTGCAATTAAAAGTCGGTCGGCTGCGGATGCGACAGTTGTGCCAGTACCATTTGTTTCGATAAGTCCGTTCATAGGGTGAAAGGATAACACAGGCGACCCGGTCAATAAACCGCTTTGTCCTAGCCGCGTGCTATTTTGTCGGACGGGGTTAACTCTTGGCTGATTTCAAAACTCATCTCGCAGCAGCAGCAGGTGTGTCCGCTGTTCTATCTGGAAGTTTGGCTGCGGCAGAACTAGTTGATGGCGGTGACGCCCTCGGCGTTTTCACTATTGGAGTTGTCGGCGGGCTGCTGCCCGATATTGACTTAGGCCACTCAGTCCCGGTAGCACTGGCAAGAAAGGCGGTCACTGCGTTTGGGGTGTTGGTAATTGCGATACAACTACTCGAGGTCTACTCAATTGTTGAAATCGCAATCGTTGCCTTCGGCATGTATTACCTAGTCCAGGCTGGTTTCAAACTGTTCGACAGATTCACCAAGCATAGGGGTCTATTCCACTCTGTACCGGCCGCTGTGGTAGCTGCCCTGATACTCGGGCTACTCTTGGACAACTTCAGCTCTAACTCCGACACCGTTGTTTGGTTCTATTCCCTATTTATGTTCCTTGGCTTCATAGTTCACCTAGCCCTAGATGAGATTTACAGCGTTAACCTGCTTGGGGCATCATTCAAGCGATCATTCGGAACAGCGCTCAAACTCGGAGACAAGAAAAACCCCTTAGGCACAAGCGCCCTGTACCTGGGTGCTGTACTTCTGTTCCTACTTAATCCACCAACAGATGGCTTCATCAATGTGATCACAGATGGCACCACATACGCCACGATCTTTGACAACCTGCTGCCAGACGGACAATGGTTCCGACCGTTACAGAGCTAGAATCCATCAAGGCCAGGTTGAGCATGTCACTGGTATGCAATAGTGTCTAGTGGTGCCCGCCAATAATCAAGCCACAATCTTGCACGCTGATTTAGACGCTTTCTATGCGTCTGTCGAGCAAAGAGACAATCCAGCTCTACAGAACATGCCAATGGCTGTCGGCACCGGAATTATTTTGTCGGCCAGCTACCAAGCTCGAGCCATGGGCGTTAAGACCACCATGAATGTCCAAGTGGCTAAACAATACTGCCCCGGTCTAGTTACGGTCGAGCCCCGAATGGAAGCCTATGACTCGGCAAGCCAAGAGGTGTTCGAAATCTTCGACGACACAACCCCATATGTCGAAGCACTGTCTATCGATGAAGCCTTTCTAGAAGTAGGTGGGCTCCGCAAAATCGTCGGCCCTCCCATAGAAGTCGCACAGATCCTTCGCAACCGAATTGCAGGCGAAACCGGGCTACCGATATCAGTCGGGATAGCACGAACAAAATTCTTAGCAAAAGTAGCAAGTGGAGCTTCGAAACCCGACGGTCTACTACTAGTGGAACCAGACTCCGAGCTCGAGTTTCTACATCCACTACCAGTCCGCTCACTTTGGGGAGTAGGAAAAGTAGCAGAAGGCAAACTACTCGCCAAAGGGATCGCAACGGTAGGCGAAGTCGCCAATGCTGGCATCACTAAGCTCGAACAGATACTCGGGAAGTCAAGCGGTGAGCATCTATATAACTTGGCGAACAATATCGATAACCGGCAAGTAACAAAGACGAAAAGACGTCAGTCAATAGGTGCCCAACAGGCTCTGAGCCCCAAGAATATGAACTACGCAGAAATCGAAACCCTACTGATCGCTCTCGTCGATAGGGTTACAAAAAGACTTCGTGACGGAAACCGCCTAGCAAAAACGGTGATGCTTAGATTCAGGTTCGGAGACTTTAGATCTGACACACGCTCAGTTAGCGTTGCGGACGAAACCGACTCAACACCCGAACTACTAGCGATAGCTCGAAACATACTTAGAAACCGACGGCCAGAAATTGAAACTAGCGGCCTCACGCTGATTGGCTTTACCCTTGCAAACTTATCGACCGGTGAAGGTATACAACAAGCCCTGGACTTCACCAACAATGCCTCGCCGAAGCTAGACATCGCTCTAGACGCAGTCAAAGACCGTTTCGGCACCAACTCTATAGGGAGAGCCGGTCTTCTTAGCTACGAAGAAAGCGTTCACACTCCGGTGATCCCAGACACCCCCGACTAAATAGCTGGATATACTAAAGTAGGAAAACGAGGCGGAACATGTTTGATATTCAGAATGAGCGTAAACAACTGACGGGGTTCATCAACAGATTGGTAGGTCAAAGAACTACCAATACTGACTACCTCATTACGATCAGGTGGGAGGGAGTCCTTACAGAACCGGACGGCTTTTGTCACACAGTAAATGAACACATAGTTACCGAACTAAACAGAATCGAAAATAAGGGCGACACTAAAATATCTTTGCTTATACATTCTGACGAAAGCCCAAGTGATTTTAATCATGTCTTTAGAAGCACTGGACTAACCATCGACGAGTCAAGACTCATTCTTGGTAGTCAAGACTTGCAGCAAGAAATAGCCGCTATCAAAGCCGCACATGCGTCTGAAACCAGAAATCGTGAGCTTGTTGTGATAAAGCTAGACACAAAACAAAACACAAGTAACGTTGATAAAGACACCACTATCCAAATCTTTCACGTTGAAGAAGACCTCTACGCTGACTTCGCTGTTAACAAAGATGAGCTGCCAAGATTACTCCACTTCATAAGTAGTTCGCTAGGACAACTCAACAACCCGGCCGATCTTTTTGTTGGTCCTGGAAGAGCCTCTGACTGCGAATATAGCGCCGCTCAGCTACGGACAACTACACAGCATAGATAACTGGTTCGCCAGCATCTGTAACAGAAACCTCAATCTGGGTATCAAATACCTGACTTAGAACATCAGCGTCTAGAACTTGCGCAGGCACTCCACTCGCGACCACGGCACCGGCGTTCAGCAACATCACTTGATCGCTAAAGCGGGCAGCTAAATTAAGATCGTGCACTACAGACACAACAACAAGATCCTGCGATTCAATTAAATCACGTTGCAGTTTGCACTGGTCGACCACTGCCCCGATATCAAGCGAGGCGTTGAATTCGTCTAACAATACAACCGGGGTTTGTTGCGCCATACATCTAGCAAATCCGACCCGTTGCATCTCGCCACCCGACAGAGTGGCGACCAATCGACTAGCTAGTCGGCTACTTCCTACAAGCTCTAACGATTCCCCGACAATGTCACGGTCACGCTTCGTTAGAGTCTGCCACCACTTCAGATTCGCGAAACGCCCCAACATTACATACTCTGTTACAGTCATCCCTTTAGGACGCTCTAGATTTTGCGGAAGGTAAGAAAATAGACTTGCTCGATTTGACGGTCCGATCGGATTTCCACCCCACTCAACCGAACCAACAGCAGGTACTTGACCTAAAAGCGCTCTCAAAAATGTGGTCTTACCCGAACCATTTGGGCCAACTATGGAAGTCCACCCACCCTGAAACGTACAACTAACCGTCTCCAGCACCGTCTTATTGCCATAACCGACGTTTGAAAGATCTACTACAAGCACTAAGACCTTCCCTTTAACAAAATCAAAACAAAGATCGGAGCTCCTAGCAGACCGGTTAAAACTCCAACCGGTAGCGATGAGGCTCGAGCTACCGAATCAAGCGATATCAAAAAAGCGGCCCCAAATACCATGCTCAATGGAACAACAATTCGATAGCTATAACCAAAAGCGATTCGAACCATGTGCGGGACAACCAGACCAACAAAGGCCAGCAAACCGGAAACTGAAACAACTGCGGCCGTCAAAAGGGTGGCAGCCCCAATCGAAACGGCACGAATCTTTGCTGGGCTAGCGCCTAATGCCTGAGCTTCGGCATCGCCAACTCTAAGAATATCCAACGACCGACGCTGCAGAACTAGAACTACTCCACAGACAACTAGAAATGGCAAAATGCTAAGTACCTCTGTCCAACCCTGTGTTGATACTCCACCGATGATCCAGACGAACACAGCCTCAATGGCGTCACTATTCGTAAAGAGAATAAACGTTTGCAATGATGTCAAAAAGGCTGCCACAGCTATGCCTGCCAAAATCAGGGCGACAGGATTGGAACCGACATTACGAGCAATTACGACAGTAGCTATCACGGCCCCAATGGCACCACCAAAAGCAATTAACGTCACCAGATGTGGTGTTCCAGTAGAAGCAATCAGAACGAGTGTTGCACCGAGGCCAGCTCCGGCTGCTACTCCCAGAAGATAAGGGTCCGCCAACGGATTATGGAACGCCCCTTGATATGCGCTGCCGCTTACTGCCAAACTAGCGCCGACTAATGCGCCCAAAACAATTCGCGGAAGCCTGATTTGATAAAGAATGTCTGCTTGGATATCGCTCAGAGGACTTTCCAGTCCAATCCCAGGAAAGCGACTCAAAAGGTCTTGGCCTATATCTATCAAAGGAATCTGAACCGCACCGATCGTAAAAGCTGCAGCAACAACAAATATAAAGGTCACTGACACTGCGGATAGGCGAAGCACGCCGAAATACTAGGCCCCTACTCCGTGGAGGACAAATCGACTACGAGTTGATCCAAGTAGTCAATTATTCGTGGGCCACTTCGACTAGAAGTATCAGAGTCAACCACGAAGATCTGATCGCTAGCTACCGCAGGCATTGACTCCCACCCTGTACGGTTAGCAACATCTGCAGGCGAGGCAGAAAAATCGTTTCCGTTTAGCAGGATTAACTCTGGAGATTCAGCAATAAGTATCTCAGCTGAGATCTCATTATCGACTAGAGCATCCGCATCGCCGACAACTTCAAACCCAACCTGGCTGTATATGTCTCCCAAGAATGTTCCTTCATGGTTGTAGAAAAATCCGGAGTTCCCCTCAGCGACTTCGTGATACAACCTCATCCCAACAAAGCCCTCAAGCAATACCCTGGTATCTGCAATTGCCAATTCAATATCTTCAGAGAGCTCAACTGCCTCTTCGAACTGACCTGTTGCTTCACCTAGAGTTACTATTTGTGTCAACATTTCCTCAACAGAGTTCGCTGTCGGCAACAATAAAACCTCAACATCACGACCCTCTAGCGCTTCGGCTACTTCTGGCGAGTCAACACCCAAAATAACCAGGGTCGGCTCATAAGAAACGAGCACCTCGAGGTCGGGATTAAATGCATCGAGCCGGTCATCTGCTGGAGCCTCCGACGGAAAATCCGAAAAGGCATCTACGGCAACTACCTGTTCCCCAGCTCCAATTTCAAACAAAATTTCGGTAGCAGACGGGTTCAACGAGATGACTTGCGCCCCTCTAGTTTCTCCCTCAGTTATAACTTCTGTGGAGCCTGCACTCTCAGTAGATGATTCGGCAGATGAACAACCTAGAGCTGCGAATGCGACGAGGATTAGCAGCCCTAAGCAGTTGACTCTTAAACTCTTCATGTGTATTCCTAAATATAAGGGCCTTAGATAATGCCAGCTTGCTGAGCAAGGACAAATCCACTCGCCGTACCAAGGGCTAGACCCAACAACCCTACAAACATTGCCGGATTAGCAAATCGCCTATTGTCTTGTTCTGCTATCCAACCCAACCCGATTGCGATTGCACCAACTGGAATTGCAATCACGCCCGCCATTGGCACAAGACCAACAAGTAAAGCTACAACGCCTATTACCAGAGCATAAATAGCAGGCTCGGGCTCAGCAACCGGAAGATAAAGATCTGAAATAGACCCAACTACTTGAGCAGGGGGACGCCTCACAGTTGGACCCTCGAAATCGTATTTAACTGGTGACGGCTCACTTGAAGCAACTTTAACTTCTTGTGTCGGCTCTTCGTCGTAAGACTCTCTAAGAAACCTGTTAACCAATGAGCTAGCAGTCGATTTCAGACGCAGCGTGTCACTCGATTCAACAAACCGCTCGGCATCGGCAAGGTGGGCGATCACTTCTCGTTGTCCGGTTTCATCGATATCTTCCCAACCATTCTGAGAAGACGCAGGCTGAGTTACTGACAACAATCGATTCAAGCCGGCTGACAACGCCTTCATCTCTGGTAACTCAACTCGGTCCCAAGCAACTTTAGGCATTGTTGAATTCTCACAAGCTTCAATTAACTGAGCGACAGGATCTAACGCAGCCGCTAGTTGATCGCGCACCAAAACAGCGCGTTCAGACGGTAATTCGACTCCTGGAGCAGGTGGTATGGCCTGTGGTGGCTCTGCCGGTGAGACTTCCTTTTTCGGAGTCTTTTTAGGATTAATTGCTTCTATGTAGCGACCGATAATCTTCTGGTCGCCTGATGCCATTCTGATCGTGAATCGCTTCTTAGGCAAAGAAACCAGAATGCCATGAGTAGCCATTTCACTGTTAGAGATAAGGTCAGCCATTGCAATGGTTAACTGTCTCTCACCGTCAGCGGACACAAACAACAATCTCTCGGTGGTACAAAAAAGATAGCCAACAATACCTTCAACTGAGGCCATTCCGAGTTCAACTACGGCCTCCTGCGCCACCAGAGGGGCGACGATATCACTGGGCAAAGTTTGTACCGAGGCTGAACGCGCCAAGGCTCCTTGAAGATCAAGTCTCACATCTGGTCCCTCGTACCGGTTTCACATACAGTTTTAGCACGCAGAGGCCTGTTTTAGCTGGACCCTAAGTGGAATTAGACAGGCAATACTGCTGTTAAAGCGTAAACAATGAAATCAATTATTCGATCAGCTTATATCGTTGGCGGCCTACTAATTGGACTGACAGCGTGCGCAACCAGCTCTACCACCCAACACCAAGATCCTAATCTGGGACCATTTCATCCTGAAGGTTTTGAAGGTGTAGATGAAACACTACAAACCGAATTCGACCCTCTTTTAGCCGGAGTACCGGCTCCTGAGGGATATAGAACCTCACTTGATCGAGATGCAATATTTCCTGTCTACCAGCCTGTATTTAACGAGGCCCCTCTAGCAGGTTGGCCTGCCGATGAATTAATAATAGGTGTAGAACGCAACGGCGATGCTCGCGCTTACCCAGTCGGCTTTCTAAGATCACGTGAAATTGTTAACGATGTCCATGATGGACAACCCACTTTGATCACATGGTGTCCGCTCTGCGGAACCGGAATGGTCCACTCGCGCGAAGTAAACGGGGAAGTCTTGTCGTTCGGAAATCAAGGAGACCTTCACAACAACGCTATGACGCTTTTCGATCATGAGACGGGGACAATCTGGAGTCAGCCATTTGGTAGCGCTCTAATTGGCGAACTAGAAGGCCTGGAACTAGAGCTTCAGCAATCAACGCTAACAACTTGGGGCGCGTGGAAACAAGAATTTCCAGACTCGATTGCCCTGGCCGCACCATCGGTTAATGCTGGCACAACCATAGATAATCTTCATATCGTAGTTGACCTTGGTGAAGACCAAACCGCTGTGTCGGCGAAAGACTTAGAAGACCAAGTGGTTATCAATACCTCAGTTGGTGAGACACAGGTTGCGTTTATTAGAGAACCAGGTCTAGAAACATGGCACGTCGTTAACCGTGATACCGGGAGTGGTGTTGTCGAACTTTCTTGGAATGGTGAGGTTCTTGTCGGAGACAATGGAATTGAATGGGCGCTTAACGGCGTGGCGATCGATCGCAATAACCCAACGCTGGCTCCAATTGCTGCCTTCACGCAGTTTGTAGACGACTTCAAAGTCTTCTTTCCAACTGGAACTGTTGTAGGCGAATAGAGCTCTTTGGGTAATCAGACTAGATCACCCACAAGCATGTATCTTGAGTGTTAAATTCTGCCCGTGTTTAACAACGTATGGGTTTTAATCACCGGATCGATGATACTGCTCGCGCTACTTGTGGGCATTACTTTAAGCATTGACAACGCTTCTGACCTTACCGAAGCAAACGAAACTCCAGTTCTTGGGATCAGCAACTAGGCGTACCTAGCGGCCATTTACCGACCAATGCCATGGCTCTGGAGGAAAGTTAAACAGCCCGAAGCGTCTGGCATTTTCATTTAACCAGCGATAACACCTCGTAGCCCGAGTCGAACAGTTTCTGAAGTCAATTGCCAAGCCAGTTTCGTGGTTAGAAGTGCCCGGTCGAGCCGTCGGCGGCGAACACAACGACGATGATTTGATAAAGATATCAAACTGTGTAGTGCCACAGTTCTGGCGCCTCAGAGCAATCTGTATGTCTGGAGAGCGAAACCCTGTGCCTCTCAAGTTGAGCCCATCAGCGGCAGCAGCTGCCAACAACCTTTGTACGTTGCCTGCAATTCTGTCTGCAACTGTAATCCCGCCAACAACTGACTGCCCTCGAATAGGAGAAGAAGTAATCCTTGGCAAAGATGACGACGCCCTAGAAGTGGTAGTAGACGGTGAACTCGAAACACTTGGCGCTCTAGTGCTAGGCGCAGAAGGACTCGTTGAAACTACTGCCTCCCCTGCTGCACAAAGACCAGGATTAAGGGGAGAATCAGAAAATTCTTCTACAAGTTCACGAGCAGTTGTTTCCCAGCGAGCAAAGCTTGCCGTTCCACTCACACCCTGAACTCTTGCAGCAACTGCTGAACGTGAAATGAACTGCCAACTGCCAACTCCGACAAGATCTCGATAGAAAGCGCGCGCTGAGTCCACATCGTCGGTCACGTTGACCCCAGGGAAGAACTGTGGTTGCTGGTTAAAAAGTCCACCCGAGCGAAGTGACTTCGACTGAAGTGCCGCCATGATTGCAATCTCTGATGCTCTGTCTCTTGGTGAAATTCCAAGATCGCGAGCTACACCCATCAGCAAACGTGCGTTTCTTACCTGATCAGCTTCAAGTGAAATACTTGTTCCTGGAACAGCGAAGCCTCCAAACGTAACGGCCGGACAAGACGTCTCTTGTTGTGCCGCTGCCGGTGATGCCTGCAACCCGACAAACAAAGAAGCTGCGACTACTGCGATCAAAATCCTTAGTAGGTACTTCATGATATAACCTCCACTAGAGTCCAGTCCCCTTCGTCTAGTTCGAATTCGAAGAATGAGACACTTTCGGTTCCAGCCTCGTTAGTAGCCGCTACTTGAACGGTCGCATTGTCTTGTTCGACTCGAACTGGAATGACTGCGACCAGTTCTGTAGTATTTGATTGATCCTCCACAAGGTTCGCTGCCTGCTGGCGCCACACTTCTGCGAACTCAGCTGAGACAGCATTACTCTGTGTCAACTCATCAGCTAGTTCTCCAAAGTTTCGATCTTGTGAATTAAACCACCAGGCTTCGATGATCTCATTAGCTGTGTCTTCTAGCTGTGCTGCATCACGAGCTGGTGAAGTTGTCGACACTTGGATTACTGCGTCGAGTTCTGCCTGCTGCTCAGCTGTTAGCAAAGTTGTGGCAACAGGCCCTGCGCTTGCAGCGGGTGAATCTTCAGTTCCTGCTATTACTCTGGTGCTAATTGTCCCCTCAGCAGATCTTGCTGCGGCTGTCGCTGGGGAATCTAATAGCTCTGTATCGCCTTCGGCGTCTGAATCTATGGTTGTATTTGTGCTGGCCCTGCTAGATCCAAGGATTTCAACCTCGACATCGTCGCCTGTTTCAACTGAGTCCTGCTCTTCGGCATTAACTGATGTTTCGCTGTCTTCGCTTCGAGCAGTAGTGGACTCATCAGAACCACAGGCTGCCGCCACGCCAAACAACATCAATACCGCTATCACACCTCTAAATGCCGCCGCCATCTTCAATACCGCCTTGAATGACTAAATTGCCATAAAATTACTCCTAAATACTATTGACTAACTTTGATTTAGACAACCTGGGCGCAGTTGGCCCAGCGCCTCAGTAGCTAGAAGTGTCATGCAGTACCTCAGTGGATGACTCAAACGGGTAGAATAAGCTTCGCTATGACAGTTAGCAATCTCATAGAGAATCTCTTGGGGTCAGACGTCGAGTTACCCGTGCGAATAGAAGCCTACGATGGCAGCGCAATAGGCCCGATGGATGCTGAGACTAAGCTTTTAATCAACTCACCAGATGCAATTCACAGACTTGTTACCTCGATGGGTAAAGAGATTGGCTTTTCGAGATCTATCATCGCCGGAGAAATAGATATCAAAGGCGATATCTATGGCCTCTTCCGAATTAACAGATCCCTCAAAGGTGTAAAACTAAATTTTGAGACACTAAAGATTGCTTCAAGACTTCTAGACATAAGCGGCCTCAAGGATCTTAAAAAACTTAAGCCACTAGACCCACCACCCGAAGAGATAACTCCAAAAGGAAGAATCCACAGCAAGCAGCGAGACAAAGAGGTGGTGTCGGGCCACTACGACGCCTCCAATGAGTTTTACGAAAGAGTTCTCGATAATACTTGGACTTATAGCTGCGGAATATTTAGAACAGAGCAGGACTCTCTCCAAGAAGCGCAAGACAATAAACACGATTTAATCTGTAGGAAGATAGCTCTAAAATCCGGGCATCGTCATCTAGACATTGGCTGCGGCTGGGGTTCCATGGCAATCCATGCAGCTAAACATTATGGAGTCAACACACTCGGAGTGACTCTCTCAGAACAACAAGCACTAATGGCTAGGCAGCGAGTAGAAGACGCTGGTTTATCTGACAAAATCGAAATTCGTATCCAAGATTATCGAGAGATAGATGACGAACCATTCGA
>CALJAE010000129.1 GCA_938028175.1 uncultured Acidimicrobiales bacterium | reverse complement strand
GATGGCAACTCACGACCGAGGTATCGTTGACACTATGCGTAAGAGGGTTATTGAACTTTCTGAAGGTCAGCTAGTACGTGACGAAGTACGAGGAAACTACGAGTAACTATGGCTGTACGATTCGATTACCTAGCTAAAGAGACTGGCAACAACTTTTGGCGTAACGCTTCTCTAACTCTGGGAACTATTCTGACAGTAGCAATTGCTCTTTCGCTTGTCGGGTTTGCAGTGGGCTCTCAACAATCTGTTGACAATCTGAGTAGTAGATTTGAGGATGAGATTGAATTCGATATTTGGCTTACTGATCCGGTAGACAATAGGGCTGATTGTGAAGGCGATGACGAAGAGCTAAGAGCAACGTGTGAGGAGCAAGAGGCTCAATACCAGCGAACCATCTCTCGAATCCAGAACGACTTGAATAGTTCAGAACTTGTTGAAGAGGCTCCTTTTGTTTCGAGAGCACAAACATTTATCGAATTCCAGGAATTCTTCGCAGACTCGCCTCAAATTTTGAGTCTTGTAACTGAAGAAGCGATGCCGGAATCGTTCCGTGTGATCCCAGCTAGTACTGACCCTGGATTGATTGAGGACTTCAGAGAACGATATGTCGATGAGCCAGGAGTGCGAGCAGTGTCTGCAGCGGAGGATCTGCTTGACAATGTGCAACGCTTTAGTCGGATTACGGCTTGGCTTATGAACGTGGCAGCTGTTGTGGCAGCTTTGGCAGCTTGCTTGTTGATGTATAACTCGATTCGAACTGCGGTGTTTGCCCGTCGACGTGAGATCGAAGTTATGACTCTCGTCGGAGCTTCTAAATGGTTTGTCCGAGTTCCGTTTATGCTTGAAGCGTTCATTCAAGGTGTCATCGGAGCCGCCGTAGGTATTGCATTCGTGATTGCTGCTAATCGCTGGTTCCTGCCGCAAGTCGAACAGATTGGCCCAACTTTCCAAGGCCTGGGCCTCCGTTTCGACCAGCAGTTACTCATCGGTCTCACGCTTTTCTTTGCGGGAGGGCTTCTCGGGCTTGTGTCTGCATTTGTTGCGGTGACCAAGTACTTGGACGTTTAATTTGAGCGTAGAGGAGATCTCTTTCGGCCCGCTTTCTCTCGACGAAGTTACTGAGAGTTCGCTTGGCTGGTCTGGTGGGGCTGCCCATATCGAGTACGTAGCCGACGCCGTTAAGCGGTCACAACTTGGTGAGACTGACATGATTGCAGGTCGTAACTCCATCAATGAAGTGATTTGCTACGGTGGTGCCGACTACTCGACTGAGGTTGGTTCAGCAAAGCTTTGGATGCTCATAGTGCGTGAAGAGCTGAGGGGGCAGGGGATAGGAACCAAACTATTTGAGGCTTTGGAAACCGCTGCGCTCAGTAGAGTTGATCGTGTTTTCCTACATGTGGAGACGCACAACGAAGGTGCTAAAAGGCTCTATGAGCGCATAGGGTACATCGTTGAGAAGTCTGATACTGAAAGCTGGTACGAGCTGGATGCAGAGGGTGAAAGATATCTATATGAGGCCGAAGTGTTTGTTATGGCGAGAGCTATTCGTTAATTAGCTTCTCGGCTCGGGCCTTGACTATCTCATATATCTTGGTTGATTCCTCGAGGCTAGTTTTGGTTCCCGGAATATAGCCCGTAGGTCTTGGTCGCCGGTCAAAGTAAAAGGAACCACTCTCGAGGTCATCTGCTTCTGTGGTGCATAACCACCTAATCGTGTCAATGCCTTCTGTCGGTGTGCGAAGAACTGGCTTGACCAGTTTATAGAAACCAGGCAATAGCTTTTCTAGCCCCGGTGTGTCTACCCAGCCTGGGTGCGCTGTCAGCTGTATTGGATCAGCGAGTTCTTTGGCAGCCGCAGAAGCAATGATTGTTTGGATCCTTTTGGCTTTGGCGTAAGCTCGAGCACCGTTGAAGCTATCTTCGTTAGTTGTACCCCTGAGGTCTTCTAGCTTGACTGCTTGTGTGTAGAGCCCGCCGCTAGCAACATAGATTATTCGACCAGCATCGCTAGTAGTCAGCTGCTCGTGAACGGCTTGGGAAAGCGCAAATGGTGCTACTACATGGGAAAAGAGAGTTTGTTCAGTACCTTCGATTGCTTTGAAGGAATCGAATATTGTGCCAGCGTTATGGACTAGCACATCTAGCTTGTCTAAATCTCGAAGTTCCCCGCATGCTGACCTTATCGACTCTGGATCCGTTAGATCGCAGACAATAGCTGCATGCTCAGCGCTGTTGGTCATTTCGTCCAAGAGTGAATCCAACTTTGATTCGTTCCTAGCTATTAGTACAAGGCTGCCTCCAATAGAATCCAGCTCAATGGCTAGTTGTTTACCAAGACCAGACGTTGGCCCCGTGATGGCAATTCGCAAGTCGGTTTGTTTTTCTATCTCCCAGGGCAGAAGTTTAGAACGTAACCGATAGCCGAGTTGTGTGAAACTGACTGGCGCTATTGGGTCGATCAGGGCGTCCAGTATCTTTATAGGCATTGGTTCAGGGTACCGGTAATTTGAACCGCCAGGTTAGACTTCGGGCAAGGGCTACTAGACGTCGCTTGTAGCTCTCTGAAAGTTGGCTACAGTTTCAATGTGCGATGTTTGAGCAAAGTTGTCTAGCGCTACGACCTTGCCTAAAGCGTAACCTTGCTCAATAAGTAGAGCTGTGTCTCTTGCAAACGATGCAGGATCACAGCTAACCAGAATTATCTGACTTGGGTTTCCGTTTAGGATTGCCTTGACACCTTTTTTGTCTAGCCCCTTCCTCGGTGGGTCAGCTATGGCTATGTCAACGGGTGGGCATACAAAGTCTTCGACCTTAGTTTCGATGATACGAGCGGCTTCGCCTAGGTTCACTTTGGCGTCCTCAATAGCACTCGCAGAGCTTTCTAAAGCTATAACTCTGGCGTTTGGAGCAACGGTGGCTGCAAATAGGCCAACTCCACAGTAAGCGTCTAGAAGTGTTCCTGCAAAGTCGTCGGGGATCATATTCTGGATGACCTCGACTAAAGCCTCGGCAGCCTCGCGACTTGGTTGAAAGAAAGATTCTGCACTACAGCGAATCTCTTGGCCAGCAATAGTTTCGGTTATGTATTCTCCGCTCGGGCGATTTGATGTGACTACCAGGCGAACGTCATCGGGTAGATCAACGCCCCGATCTGTCTCGGCTAACACGATTCGCTCGCCGGTGGTATCACTGACTCGTATAGTCACCTCAGTATTGTTTCCAAACCCTGAGTTGGTTAAGAGATCCAGCATCTTCGGATGAACGATTTTGCAATCAGGTATAGGAAGAGTTTCATGGCTTGCATGTTTGTTGAGTTCTACTTTGCCTTCGGTTATGCCACAACGCATTGTTGTTCGATATGCAAAGTCGGGGAGCGAGGGACCAGCATCTACAGTGTGTTCGACCTTGGCAATACGTCGCAGGCTTTCGGCTACTATCTTCTGCCTGAGGGTTGACTGGTGGCTGGTATCTATGTGTTGCCAGTCGCAACCTCCACAGCCTTGCGTAACGTGGGCGCAAGTAGGGGTGACACGCTGGGAGCTTGGTGAAACAACTGAGCTAACCTGAGCTTCATCAAAACCCTTCTTAGAAGTCGTAATCTCGACCTCTACTGTTTCTGTATCTAGTGCGCCTCTGACAAAAACTGTTTTGCCGTTTTCATGACGCGCCAGGGCTTTGCCGCCGGCAATAATATGTTTAGTTGTAAGTTCCACGGACTTCTCTCTCAGACATATTTCCCCTTAGATGATCTCAGTGTATCGCTGCAACGAGAGTCTTGGGTTTTGTCCTATGTGCCAAGCGTTTTTCGTGGGACTTGTTTCCTTGCTTGAGTTTGGCCGCCTGGGGCTTCAGCTATTGGGCGAGCAGATTTCTTTGGAAGAAGAAGTTCGATCGCAGCTCGTTTGGGTAGTGGCTTGGCGAATGCTTGATACACGTTGAGCTTTGTGGTGTATCCCACTAGTGCGATGTGTTGTTTTTCCTGTTTGAGGTCACCTAGAGCTGCTTTAATTAGCTGGAGTGGGTTTTCGGCTTCGGGGCTTAACTCGATCCCCAAGGAGAGGATGTAGAGCGAGGATTGTGCTTCAGTCTTGATGAAGTCGCAAAGAGCCTCAAGATATACCTCTCGTTCGGCTTGTTTTGATTGGTAATACGATAAGTTCCCGTTTTCGAAAAGAGTACCAACATTACCGACCACAACTGGGCCGCTGTCTCGGGTGAGCAGCTCTAGAGTTGTCTTAGTCACGCCAGTTTGTGGGTTGTGTTGTATCCAGTTTGTACCAGTTGTTTGAGGCATCAAGCTTTGCATCTGACCTCTTTGATATAGCGCCGGATTTAACTGACATCTGATTCGTAGAGCATTCTCAGGAACTGGCAATTCGCTTAGGTTGGGGAGCCCAAGCAGAGTAGGACGTTCGGTCATGAATTCTTCAGCTGGACTGAGAATACAATTCGCCGATACCTTTTCATTTTGCCCGCCCATATCCATATTTTATACCTAGGCAAGGCCTGTGTCAGAGCGGCAAATCAGGCCACTCTGACAGAGGTTTCAAGCCTTAAATCGAGGCTGTTCGCTCGTTCTTGCGTCGGGCAACGAATACCATTGCCATGCCGATTACCAGTACAGCTAGAGCGCTGGTTACGATTAGCGATGTTGTCGCACCTGTAAACGCTAGCGCTCCACCAGTCTGTAAACGATCTGGAATGCCGTCACCGTTAGCGTCAGCTCTAAACTCTTCTGAGTCAGGGATGCCGTCGCCATCAGAATCAAGGTCAAGGTAATCAGG
>CALJAE010000128.1 GCA_938028175.1 uncultured Acidimicrobiales bacterium | reverse complement strand
CCTCAACTTCGATCTCTTCTTGGAATACTTCAAGCTTGCGAACAAACACTGGACGCATTCCGTATGACTCTGCTAGGTCTGGACAGTCATATTGCGGTCGATACAGAACGACTGGTGAATCAGTCGCCTCGTCAATACCGAGCTCAAAAGCATCATAAAGGCTGCCTTTGTAGTGTCGGTATGTTCCTGGAGTGAAGTCGATCATCACTTCGATCCTAACCGCCGAAGCGTTTCAAGTATTGACAGTTAACTGGAACTATCCGATGAAAGACGACGCTCACGCAATTCCAGGACAACATCTGACAGCACCAACTCATTCGCTTCGAGCAAAACTAGATAGTGATACAACAAGTCAGCAGCCTCACTGGCGACACGCTCAGAAGACTGAGCGACAGACGCAAGAGCTAGTTCAACTCCTTCCTCTCCTACTTTCTGAGCTACAAACGATCTGTCTCCGTTCAGCAACTTAGATGTATATGAGTCGCTTACGTCACCCCTGCGAGCTCCAATCAGATTAGCGAGTTCGCTAAGGAACGGCACGGCCTCGAAACAGCTAACAGTTCCATTGTGACAAGCTGGACCTTGGGGTATAACTTGCAACAGGAACGTGTCGTTGTCACAGTCGATAGACCACGAAACAAGATCAAGAAAATTGCCTGACGTCTCACCTTTTTGCCACAGCTCTTGTCTGCTCCGGCTATAGAACGTGACCTTCTTGTGTTCGAGCGTGGCCTTCCAACTTTCCTCATTTATGTAGCCAAGCATTAGCACGTTGCCAGATATATAGTCCTGCACCACTGCTGGCAACAAACCCTTACCCCAGTCTGGGCCTTGATCAGACATTTCTTACCTCAATTTCTGAATCCAAAAGACTCGTCTTTAGCTCGCCAATATCAATCTGGCCGTTATGAAATACTGATGCCGCCAGTGCAGCATCAACACAATCCAGCCCGAATACATCTTCGAAGTGAGATACTTCTCCCGCCCCACCTGAAGCAACCAACGGAACGTTACAAACTGACCCAACACTCACCAGTTGTTCTAGGTCGTAGCCCGCCTTAGTCCCATCTGAATCGACTGTATTAAGCACTATCTCGCCAGCTCCAAGCTCCTGAACCCTAGACACCCATTCATTTGTCGACTGCATTCGAACCTCCGCCAGCTCCGGGCGACCAGCAAATTTCAGAATCTGAGCTTCTCCATTTTTACTCTTGACCGAATCCACGCCGACGACAACGGCTTGTGAACCAAACTTGCCTGCCAATTCTTCTACAAGACTTGGGTTCTCGATTGCCGGGCTATTAATCGAAACCTTGTCAGCACCACTTGCGAATACTTTGGAGGCGTCTTCAACACTGCGGATTCCGCCCGCAACACAAAACGGTATGTTTATAGACTCTGCAACCTGCGTCACCCACGCAAGATCGACTGATCGACGATCCGGGCTAGCGGTAATGTCGTAGAGTACTAGTTCGTCTACTCCTCTACAAGAATAGAAACGGGCAAGATCCGCAATTCCCCCAACTACTTTGTGGTCGTTAAATTGGACACCCTTTACCACTTTGCCTTCGGCCACATCTAGGCAGGCAATCACTCGCTTTGTAGGCATCTCAGTCCCTCCTTTAAATCAATCGCTCCGCTTAGAATTGCTTTACCGACTATCACACCTTCAAGATCAAGAGATCTGAAAGCGGTTAAGTCCTCCAAGCAAGACACTCCGCCTGATGCTTGCCATCGAATGTTTGGATAATTAGTTGCAAGATCTTTGTACAACGCAGCGTTAGGACCGACCATCATTCCATCTCTACTGATATCAGTACACAACGCATTGGTCATCCCAACTTCAACTAACACTTCTATCGCTTCTTGAAGCTCGACACCAGAACTTTCCTGCCAGCCATTCACTGCTACTTCACGTTTACCATCATCACTAGTCGCCACGTCTAATGCGACGCAAAGCTTCTCGCTTCCAAACATATTTACCCAGGTAGCAAAGCTTTCATAATTGCTGACAGCCGCAGTACCTACGACCACACGATTTACGCCAGCTTCAACGAGTGCAGAAATGTCGGCTTCACTACGGACTCCACCACCAATCTGAATCTGGACACCTTCGACTTGTAACAGTTTTTCAATTAGCGCCAATTGTCGATTAGCCGGATTCTTAGCCCCATCAAGGTCAACTAGGTGCACAAACTGTGCACCGTTGTCCCTCAAGTATCTAAGGTGCGTGACAGGGTCCAGATCATAATCGGTTACTTCCGAGAACGAGCCTTTACTTAGTCTCACTACTTGTCCGTTCAAAATATCTATCGCTGGAATTAACATGTCATCTCCACAAAGTTTTTTAGTAATTGAGTTCCTATGTCGCCGCTTTTCTCTGGGTGGAACTGAACCCCAAAGAAGTTGTCTTTCTTAATGCCTGCAGAAAACTCAGATCCGAACTCACTGATCCCCATCGTCCAAGCGTTCAGGCCGGTAGCGAAACTGTGAGCAAAGTACATGTAAGCGCCTTCGTCGATATCTCGGTATAGGTCGCCGTTAAGACTTCTGATTCTCGACCAACCCATATGAACTTTTCGTGGAGCGCTTGACCCCCACGCCGTAAAATCTAGTTGCATTACTTCAAGCAATCTCTCGGGGGCTTCTTCGCTACTGCGGCCCAACAATTGCATGCCCAGGCAAATCCCAAGGACTGGCTGCTCACAAGCTGCGAGTACCCGATCAACTCCAGATGCTCGGATCTTGTCAATAGCGGTACCGGCCGCTCCGACACCCGGGATCACGACCCCGTCGGCCCTTTTGATTCGACCTGGGTCTGAGCTAATTTCGACTGAGGCTCCGACTCTTTCGAGCCCAACTTGGATCGAGTAGAGATTTGCAGCACCAGTATCCACAACGCAAATCATTTCTGTTCCTTCCTGCCGGTGAGAGCGAGCTGTCTTTGTCTTATCGAGTTAGCGTGCCCGTCTAAGCCTTCGAGCTCAGCCAGACATACCGTTGCCTCGGCGATCTCAGCTAGCCCACTCTCAGATAGTTCTTGAACTGTGAATTGTCGCTGAAAGTCAACTAGACGAAGACTCGAGATTGTCTTTGCATAGCCATAGGTCGGCAACACGTGGTTTGTCCCGCTTGCGTAATCCCCTGCAGCTTCAGGTGACCATGATCCAAGAAAGACAGACCCGACGCCACGGATCATTGAAAGCACCTCGCTCGGATTCTCAGTTTGAATCAAAAGGTGTTCAGGACAGTATCGATTAGACACAGCTACACAATCTTCAAGACTCTCGGCGACAATAATCCTGGAAGCATCCAGAGCCTGTCTAGCGATGTCTACACGAGGCAGCTTGGCAATTTGTGATTCGATCTCAATCTGAACTGCCGCCGCCAAGGCCTTCGATGGTGTAGCTAAAATTACTTGACTATCCGGGCCGTGCTCCGCTTGGGCTAGCAAGTCCGACGCCACAAACGCTGGGGTTGCAGTATCGTCTGCGATTACAAAGGCTTCGCTCGGGCCCGCAACCATATCTATCGCTACACCTTGCTCGTTAACCTGACGTTTCGCTTCAGACACATAGGCGTTTCCAGGACCAAATATCTTGTCGGCTTTTGGAACAGTTTCAGTCCCATAGGCCATTGCCGCAATAGCTTGTGCTCCACCTGCAGAGAACATTGATTCAAATCCAAGTTCGAGTAGGACA
>CALJAE010000127.1 GCA_938028175.1 uncultured Acidimicrobiales bacterium | reverse complement strand
CCTCATAAAAAGCTTTTAGAGCTTCTTGTGTTGATACTCCCAGAGTTGCTGTCGATAAATCGGTCTCGCTGATTGAATAACCGGCTGAAGAGAGCATCCGCTGCACACAGGACAAAAACTCTCCACCCGATTCTGACCCGTGAACCTCTACTGGCATTGCATCGCAGGCCAAACTGAACAGTGCCTTGTTTCGTGATACTGCGATTGGGCTTCCGTTCTGCAATTCGGCGCCGGGCTCCAACACAGTTTGCCCCTCCCCACTAGCGGACACAAAGTCAGTATCGGTCCACGACACTGTGGCACTGACGGTCCATTCATCGATCAAATGACCTCTTTCAACTTCCACGCTATGAGTTGGAGATGCTATTTCATTTGACGGAGGAACATACTTGTGTGCGATGGCCCAGCCTGGGGCTGCTAAGCCCAAATATGCTAGCGGGAGCATGCAGGCGGAGGCTTTGGCAAGAGAAATCCTGCGAGTCTTCATAAGTTTCTAACCTTTCAGTAAGGCCTGCATGTCTGCAGGTGCTTCGTTGATTATCTGTTGCTGAAATTCAGCCATCTGCCCGAGCTGCGGCGCAATCTCCTGCTGCTGACATTGAAGGTCAGCAAGAGCTAGTTCTGCCTCGGTGGACAATAGGCTCTCGGCTCTACTGATCACCGTGTCTTCTGGTATAGCTTCGGAGCCTGCATAGATACGGCTCAGGATGTAGTTACTGCGACTATTAGGACTACTAAGGCCTTCAAACCCTTGTTCTGCCAAACAGTTAGACCAACCCTCGTATACGCCGTCTGCGATCATCTCTGATTGAACAAACGAAAGTGTGTCGAGAATCAAAGTGGCTCGTTCGGCTGCGCTTCCACAGTTACCGTTGGAATCTACTGCAAGTAACTCACTCGTAGACTTTGACTCGTTCGAGCTGATCCCATATCCGTCAACAGCTCCCACTTCTTGGGAAGGCACCCAGTACGGGTCATCTGCTGTTTCAAAGACCGCTATGCAATCGCTGACCTCAGCAACCAAACTATTGAGAGGGAGCACGCCGTAGTCCAACTCGTCAAACGAAGGCTCGGATGCAGCTGCGGGTGAACCGCAAGCTGCTCCTAGCATTACCAAACCTGCAACAGCTGATTTTAGAATGGTGTGCATTTGCCACTCCCGATTGCAGAAGGTTGTGCTGTACCATCGATTCGAGCGCAAACCTGCTGAGGTAGTTCGAAGTCAAACCAAGGGAGAGGCACTCTAATTTTGAACGCAAACCGTTTGTAAATTCGGGCCTCGTTATCGATGATCACAGCACCGCCAGTTTTTGCTTCTTCCGACTCGATATTCCAAAATGGCGTGCTCGACTCAGAAAAGCTATGCAACAAAGCGGCATCAGTCACAGTTGGACCGTCGACGCACCAAGCGCCGACAATTGTTCCGGTTGCCACCGTGTTACCCGCCAAAGCTCGACCCTCTTGTGTATAAGGAACTCTATAACACTCAGTTTCGTCAACTGAATCCGCTGACGATTGCGCCGCAGCTGGTGCAGCCAATGCCATCACCGATAACAGTGCAGCAGCGATTAACGCTGATACTTTTACTCTTCTCATTTCCTAGCCTTTCGATAGCTTTAGGAAATGAAGTGCGCTAGCGCACTAATTGTCACAACTTAGGTTGATCCGTCTAGCACGAGTCCAAGAATGCTCTTTCTGCGACTGAGTCCTAATCCAATGAGAGTTAGGACTAGCGGGCGGCATCGAGTTCGTTCCCAGAAGGAAACCTTGTAGCGTTCCAAAACGTTGCTGGGTTGGCTGGAGATATATATGTAAAGCCAGCTGCGGTCGATTGCGTTGCCCAATCGTTGATCAAAGCCAGCGTTGCTGCTTCCTCATCAGCGTTCGCTGAGCCACTTCCACAACGCGTACCAAAGACACTACCTGTTCTGGTTGTAGTACCAGCAACTGCATCGGACCAAGAAACCAAACCAAGCTGTCCTTGCGCACCAGCGGAAGAAGTCGTCAATAGGGCAAGTAGAACTGCGACGAATACGAAAACCTTCTTCATTGGTTAGCATTCGGCGAAACGATATGACACTTGAGGACTCTAAGAACCAGGCCGATTAGGCCAAAACATGCCAAAAGAAGGTGTGGAGCTAAGGAGAATTGAACTCCTGACCTCTTGCGTGCCACGCAAGCGCTCTACCAACTGAGCTATAGCCCCTTAAGGACTTAGAAAGTATATAGCTCATTGAGTCTTCAACCACTAGCCTCAATGAATGTGGACGACCAACCTCTACATGAAGCTCTACGCTACAACCCGACCAAGCTTGAGAGTTCCAACCGAACAAAGTGGTATCAATCAGATAGCGAGCTAGGTGCGAAAGAAATTGCAGACGGTCTTGGAATACTGCGACACCTAACATTTCAAGACTTCTTTACACGCACCCACCGAATGTATGCCACAGTACACACCGAACTTAGTCGACCCGCTACCATTCACCTAGATCCAGTTGTCCTCCACTTCGCACAACACCTTGGCTGCCAAACCGAGATGGTTATCCCCCTGCAGGGTGAAGTTGGCGAGGTCGAGAACCCTGAGGCTTGGACGACTAATGCTCCAGCGTCGGCAGACCTAGTTCGCTTAGCTCTGCTTCGATCAAAGCCCCACACTGAAAACTTAGATGCCAAAAATTTACAGATTGCTGGACCAACTAGATTCTTGCAACGCGTTTGGCGACTATGCAGAACGGCGACACAAGATATTCCACGGATCCGATTCGGCCCAGCGCTACAAATTGATGAAGAAATTACTCAACAAATGACCAGCTTTACAAACGATTGTTTCGATGCATTTCAACGTAGATCACCCGGCCAATATATTGCTGCAGTTTCAACAGCTCAAAATGATCTCCATCGCTATGTGTTTTCTGAGATCGGCCCTAATGCAGAAACGATAGAGCAAGCTGTCGACTCACTCATTCTTCATTTGGCCACCGTCTGCCCATTCATGGGAGCAGAACTATGGACTTCGAAGCATCGCTAGCCCGCACCGCTAGCTCCGCCTTCTTCAAATTCAATCTTCATTCGAGGGACATCTTGCCACAGACGACCTAAGTCATAAAAGTTCCGAGCTTCTGAACCGAAGATATGAACAACAAAGTCACCGTAATCCATAAGGACCCATTCGGCTGCTTCTTTGCCTTCGATACTTAGAGGCTTCACCGAGTGGCTCACCGTTAAAGCTTCTTCAACTTTGTCGACTAGCGCTCGCACAGCACGAGGGTTTCTAGCAGTAGTAACTACAAACCAATCTGTAATTCCAAGGTGTTCGGCAACATAAAAGGCCTCAGTCTCAGTGCCCATCGCTGCATCTGCGGCAATGGCAGCCTTTGAGACTAATAAGTTTATGTCTTCCGCTGTTGGTGATGTGATTGACATTGGAGCGCCTTATTTCTAGGTGCTAGTCAATCAAACCTGAGTCTGCTCCGACTAGGACAGTTACAAGCGTCTGATCGACAGCAAGATCGTCTATCAGGATACCTGCATCGAGAAGGTTTGCGAGCCGCTCAACTTCAACAGAATCAGCCAACGCTGTCGGAACGGTAAGTACAGTTGGATCAGCTGAGAATATGGTGGCGTTACCGGCTTCTTGCACTTGAAAGCCCTGACTTCCAAGTTGATTAACCAGCGAATCGAACTCGACCCCTGCTACTTGGTTAATTACAGCCACGTTGAGCCGAGACTCGTGAGCCGGCAAGGCCACATTTGCAACAACCAGACTCTCGACTAATTCTGCGTCCACTACCAGACCACCATTGTCCAGTTCAGAGGTCGGCAACTCAAGACTCGTCAGCTGAGCTTCGCCCACCAATTGGCTAACCACGGCAGTAGTACCACCAATACTTAAAGCCACTGGATCATCTAGGTCTAAACGGAGAGTCTCAGAAAGATCTGCAACTAATTGTTGGTCTGACACATCAACTAAGGTGCTATCAACTTCATAGAGCTCCACTGGAACATTAATTGAAGCAGCTGAATCCTGCGATACTGCTACGAGTGATATCTCTCGTAGCTCCCCGGCAGCACTTCTCTCTATCAAAGGAACCACCTGTGTGTGCTGCACTAAGGTTCGAAAGCCTGGATCCACTGCAGTAACTTCTTGCACCACTGTGCCCGCTTCTGAATTCAAGAAAGCGTGATAACCGGCGATCATCAGAAACGGAACTGCAATCGCTAACACGACTTCGGCGAGGGCGAAGACGGGCATGAAGATTCGTCGATTTGGATCAACATCCGGGAATGCCAGCACGCTGCAAATATTAGGTCAGATACCACTAACAAAAGCGGATCTTAATTGATTTAGCGAGACGGATTGTTTCGTATAGAAGCAGAACGAATTAACAACGAAATGTTGCTTTCAGGAACTTTCAATACATTAGGGGGACTCAAGACGCCATAGGACGTAATCCGACCATCTACAAAGCGTTTAACCCGGGGAAGCTTAAGACTTAATAACTTCGAGACATCCTCCATCGCCGTGTCCAGATCAACCTCTCCTAGAACTGTCAGGTACGCGCGGACTTTCTTTAAACCTTCCTGGTCTAGGCGGATGTGTTCGACTGAATTTAACTTGAACTTTGGCTCGACTACGAAAGGTCTACCTTTTGGAACAGCGCGCACACGATAATACGCTCGCACTTCTTCAGATCTTCTTCGGAAGATTCCGTGGCTACCGAGTGCTCTAAATATCTCTAAGCGCACAGC
>CALJAE010000126.1 GCA_938028175.1 uncultured Acidimicrobiales bacterium | reverse complement strand
CTCAGTATCGGATCTTCCCCTCGGGCGTGTTCCGGCAATTGGGCGCGAGCTAACCCTTTCACCGTCTACCTTTACAAGAGCTTCTGGTGAACACCCAACTAACGAAATTTCAGGGTTAGAAACGTAGAACATATACGGGCTGGGATTTGTTTGTCGCAAGACTCTGTAAACATCAAGTGGATCTGCCTCGGTCTCAATAGCAAACTCTCTCGAAAGCACGACCTGAAATATGTCGCCGGCCCGAATATAAGATTTGGCGGTCTCGACCATCTCACAGTATTCTGCCGCCGTTGGCTTGCCTGAGTCTTGTACTGAACCATCAGCAACAGCTGGTGAGAGTACAGGCTCTGGATCTGATTCTTTACCGCCGTCGATAATTAACTCGACTCGTCTGACTGCATCGCCATAAAGCGCTTCCAGTCCATGATCATCAATATCTGCAGGAATAAAGCAGGTAGCAACCACAACGGCAGACTTTTGCTGATGGTCAAAAGCTACAATTTCACCAAAAAGGCTGAACACTGAGTCCGGAGCTACATTGTCAGGTTCCGCCAAGTCAATATCTTCTAACTCAGAGACAGAATCGTAGGACATGAACCCGACTAGACCTGCTGTAAGCGTTGGAAGCTCAGAATCTGCCGGGGACGACAGCGATTCCACCAGATGTCTAAGTGCAGCAAAGATACCTTCAGTGAGAGGCACATCTTGAACTGGCAACTCCCCTTCCACACTGATTAGTCCGTTAGATGCAACGAGTGTCGCTATTGGATTCTGACCAATAAAAGAATAGCGATTTGAGGAGTCACTCTCGACACTTTCAAACAAGAAGCTTCGACCTTGGGGATTTAAGCGATTGTAAATACTGATCGGAGTAGTTTGGTCGGCCAGCACAGAACGAGAGACCCTCACGACATTGTGTTCAACCGCCTGAGCCTTAAAGTCATCGAATGAAGAAATCATAGATACAGACCCGTGTGAGAATCATCTAATCGGCTAGCTGCCACTGCGTGGATATCTCTCTCACGCAATATCACGTAGTCAGAGCCAGCTACCTCTACCTCGTATCTGTCTTCTGGGTTGAAAAGAACTCTGTCGCCAACTTCCAGAGATCTTACATTCGGTCCAGCAGAAACTACAGCCGCCCAAGTCAAGCGTTTCTCTACCTGAGCGGTGGCCGGAATGAGAATGCCGCCGGTCGACTGACGTTCCCCCTCGGACAATTCCAGGTCAACTAGCAGACGATCACTCATCATTTTAATTGCGAGCTTATCTGAACTATTAGTGCCATTTAGAGCCGTATTCACCCAATTGAAACTAGCTCGAAAACTGCCTCAAAAGACGTCTAGTGCTTAAGACCTAGTGAATCTGCCGATAGGAGCTAAGCAAAAAGCAGAAAGCCGCCGATACACAATTGGACAAATTTAGCTGAAGCGGAGGGGTATGAAACTGCTGGTAGGGAAACATGCAATAGTTGCAGGCAGCCTTGCCCTCGTTGCTGCGTCCGCTCTAGCCGGAATACTTGTCCTTGCCAATTCTGGGAGCTCAGTGGCAGCGGCAACATCGACAGAAACTCCACCCTCTTCTAATGAGACTCCCGCAAATCTAGCATTCACAGAAGAAGCAACTACCACGACCAGACTTAGTTCTACCACCGAGACTTCCCGGAGATTCACCACCACCGAACGAACAACCTTCGAGAACTGCTCCGAGGCGGCCGCCAGTGGCTTGACCAGAATACAGGAAGACGAAGCAGGGTATAGCTCGGAGCTAGATAGAGATAACGACGGTATAGCTTGCGAAGAAGAGGAAACCCCGGCTACCGAAAGCCCCTTGCCCAGCACGCCTGTAACCAGCAACTCAACCAATGCCACGCAACTACCTCAGTCAAGTTCCACTCCGCAGAACGCATCTGACGAAACCACTACCACATCTCCATCCCCTGCGCCAAACCAGCCAACAAGCGGCAACGCTGTAGAAGTCGAAATCGGGCGACTTGTAAATCAGCTTCGCACTAACCCCACTGGCCCCCTTGCCCGTCAGGCTCCAATACCTCAAAGCTGTCCACTCCAACCAAACCTGCTTCCTCTTCAAATCAATAGCCAAGTCTCCACAGTTCTTTCAAGAGACTGGTCAACTCAGATGGCAAACAACGGAATCCTCGAACATCGACCACTTTCCCAGCAACGCAGCATACTTGAGTCAACCGGGGTGAGCTTCTCAACCTGGGGCGAGAACATCGCTTTTCAAATGGGGTTCAGAAATGGCCGTGGCCAAACAGATCAACAAATTGCACAAAGATTCTTTGAAGGTTGGAGGGAATCCGATTCTCACTTCTGCAACATGACCAATCCAGACTTTACTGCCGCTGGTATTGGTCACTTCTTCGATGCAAGCAACGACAAGGATTGGGCGACTCAGAACTTCTACGGCTAAACTTGCCGCATGGGTCTACAAAGTTCTGAATTAGCTTCTATCTCTGATCAACTCGAAGTTCTAGTCGAACGTATCAGTTCCGTTCTGGAAGCTGCGGACGAAGAAGACGAGGACTATAACAATCTGTCCGAAGTGGAGAGGCAACTCAACGCCACTACGCGACGCCTCGTCAAATTTGTAAACCGACTCTGATCTCCTCAAAAAAAGTAAGCCGTAAAAAACAAGACGCCGACGCCTCGTAGAGGCGCCGGCGGTGCGAAAAGGGGCGGCGGACCCCCTTACTTTCGCTGTTTACCAGGTGGCGGGAACCTGGTAGGTGGTACCTTACCCCAAACAACGGGACGTATGTTGGCTTTTAGGTCAAATTTCTCTGCTTAGACAAGCTTCGAGCTGGGACATAACTCCTCGATCGAACAATCAGTGCATGCCTGCTTACGCGCTTTACAGATACTTCTGCCATGCAGAATGATACGGAGTGAAAAGTCACCCCACTCTTCTGGCTCAAGAAGTTCGCAAAGCTGCTCCTCAATCTTGACAGGATCCTTATGGTCCGTGAGATTTAGTAGTCCCGTAATCCGCTTGACATGAGTATCAACCGGCAGACCTGGAAGGTCGAAAGCGACACTGCGAACCACGTTGGCTGTCTTTCGCCCCACCCCGGCAAGGGAGACCAGTTCTTCTCTTTCGTGCGGTACTTCCCCATCAAAGTCAGCGACGATGGATTGAGCACATTTGATAATTCTCTCTGCCTTCGACCGAAACAGACCAAGACTGCCGATGATCTTTTCAACTTCAGTTTGTTTGGCTGCCGCCAACTTCTCAGCCGTTGGATACTCGCTAAAAAGGTTTGGCGTAACTTTATTTACCCCTACGTCAGTTGATTGAGCAGACAGAATGGTAGCTATTAACAGCTGAAACGGATTCTCGTGTATCAACTCGCATTCTGCTTCAGGAAAGTCCTTGGCCAGACGCTTTGCTACCTTGACGGCCCGTTTTGATCGTTCTTCAACCTTTTTCTTTGCCACCGTCTTAATCTATCGGCTATTGCGCAGTCGAACCCATTACCCATTACGCCTATAGACTGAGTGCATGAGGTCGGCTTGGGATCCAGACAAATCAGAATACGCTACGCTTCTTTCCGACTACCCGAGTTTCCGCGTGGAGCAACTCTGGAACGGTCTGTACAAAGAATCCAAGTCGATTGACGAGATCTCGGTTTTACCTTCAGAACTTCGCAACACTCTTGTTCAGCAAGTAGGTAACGGACTTACCCTTAACAGAGTCCAGGAATCAGAAAACTCAGACACCGTTAAGTGGCTGTGGAACCTACACGATGACAAACAAATCGAAACTGTGCTCATGCACTATGACAAACGATCAACTGTTTGTATATCTTCTCAGGCCGGATGTGCCATGGGTTGTGGATTCTGTGCTACCGGGCAAGCTGGTTACGAGCGCCACCTAACAGTTGGCGAGATTTGTGAACAGGTTGCACACGCAACTAAACGAGCAACTGCGGACGGGCGACGCGTCTCAAATATCGTCTTCATGGGAATGGGAGAACCTCTAGCCAACTACGCCAATGTCGTTGGCGCCATACGTCGCCTCAACACCGACTTTGGAATAGGGGCTCGAAGTATCGTAGTTTCAACTGTTGGTCTAGTGCCACAAATACGCATGCTTGCAGACGAAGGGATCCAATTCAGTCTTGCTATCAGTATCCATTCCGCCAATGATGAAGCACGCAACGAACTTGTCCCAATCAATAAACGTCACAACCTCAAAGACCTAACCGAAGCGGGAAATAACTTCTATCGAAAGACCGGCAGGCGCGTTTCGATAGAATGGGCGATGATGGCAGACACCAACGATGCCGACTCAGACGCTAACGAGTTGGCTGCCATTGCGAAGGATATGGACGCACACGTCAACCTGATCCCGCTTAACCCAACCCCTGGCTGGCCGACTGTAGGTTCATCACCTGAAAAGATTAAGCACTTCGTAGGTCTTCTAAAAGAGCAAGGCGTTAACGTAACTGTACGCAAGAACCGAGGAACTGACATTGATGCAGCCTGCGGACAGCTAAGGGCGACTAGTGTAGAGTTCAAGAAATAATCTATGAACTCCCCCAACTCAAATCTCCCAAGCCCGTCAGATAAACGCGAATCGGTTCAAACGATGTTTGACCGTATCTCTGGCCGATACGATCTCGTAAACCGAATCATGACATTCAGGCTGGACGTGCGCTGGAGAAAGCGCCTCGTAGCTGAGATGGATCTAGCCCCACAGGACTTAATTCTTGACTTAGCATGCGGGACAGGCGACTTTGCCGCACAATTGAATAGCACCGGGTTTAGATCAATCGGGATCGACTTATCATCTGGCATGCTCGAAAATGCTTCCAGTGATTTCGTACGTGTGCAGGGAGACCTCTTAGAGCTCCCAATTGCAAGCGAAACTGTTGATGGGTGTGTTTGCGGCTTTGCTCTTAGAAACCTTGTCGAACTCGAAAGTTTTTTCACAGAGTGTGCACGGGTCCTACGTCCTGGCGGAGTTCTAGGTGTCTTAGAGGTCTCAGAACCAAAGAGCAAAATCTTAAGTACGGGACATGATCTTTATTTCAACAAGTTGGTACCTAAAATAGGAGCCTTGTTGTCAGATAGGTCGGCCTACGCCTACTTGCCAGAATCGGTTGAATACCTGCCAGAAACCAAAGATATTGAGACTTTGATGACTAAGTCTGGATTCTCCAAAGTCCGCTCCATACAGCTAAGTGGAGGAATTGCCCAACTTCTACTGGGTACACGCGCCTAGTGCACTGACCTTGACCCTATATCTTAGGTACACTCTAATAGGTAGGTTGGTAAACGATAGGCGGTGAACGGATCTGTGGCTATGCAACATGTTAAGAACGTTTTAACTGGAAAAAGTTTCGGCTGGCAGCCAGTTTATGATCTTGGATCAGCAATAGTTGTATGGGGCTTAGTCCTCGTGGTCTTACCGATATCTGAAAGACCAATATCACAGTCTCTTACTTACCTTCTATTTGGCGTCTTTGCCTTTATGTGGACTCTCGGAGCTAAGGCCGTCTACAGAAGAGCCCCTGCCCTACCAAGAACTGAAGAGATATCTCGAGTAGTTCAAGCTGTCGCTTGGTCTGCCGGCAGTGTCACAATGGCGGCTCTGTTCACTAACTGGCTGCTAGGAGCTACCGAAGTTCTCTTAGGCAGTCTCACTCTCCTAGTCCTTCGCATACTGGTTCGAGGAGCCCGTAAGCAGCTCAGCGAAGAAACTATGATTCAGAAGGCTTCAGAGCGGGTCACAATCGTTGGTGTAGGTGCAGAAGCTCAAGAGCTGGTGCAAGTGATTCGAGACCATTCAGAACTGCGACTTGAGCTATGTGGAGTTATTGGAAACCTGGCAGTCGCAGAGCGCTATGGCATTGCAGACGAATGGATTGGGCCCACAAATCGCTTGATCGAGATCATGAATCGCTACCAGATTGACTCAGCGATTATTACTGCCACCGGCTTTAGAGGTGAGAAGATGAAGGAAATCGCTTCGGATCTCTTCTCAGCTGGATTCGACGTTCACCTGACCACAGGAATCGGACGCCTTTGGGAGGGCCGTTTCCAAGTCCAGTCGATGGTTCACGAGCCATTTATTACTATCCAGCGCAACCAACCAAAGCCTTGGCAACAACTCAGCAAGAGAGCGCTAGATATCGTCGGAGCCTCTATTGGACTGTTAATAGCAAGCCCTGTGATGCTTGGGGCTGCGGCTGCAATCTATTTCGGTGACAAGGGCTCAGTATTCTATAAATCAAAGCGGATTGGTATCGAGTCAAACGAGTTTGAGATGGTTAAGTTCCGCTCGATGACCAAGGATGCAGACGCACTTAAGAAACAAATGGAAGCTGAGAATGAGCGCTCTGGCCCACTGTTTAAGATGAGCCACGACCCAAGAATTACCAAGGTTGGCAAGTTCATTAGAGAGACCTCAATCGATGAACTACCGCAGCTATTTAACGTGCTTAAAGGCGATATGAGCTTAGTCGGACCAAGACCAGCGCTCCCAGAAGAGAACCTTGCCTTTGACGCTGAGCTACGCAAGCGCACGGGCGTGCGACCAGGGATCACCGGCTTATGGCAAGTAGAAGCTCGATCAAACGCCGCATTCAACGCCTACCGACGTCTAGACCTACACTACGTAGAGAACTGGAACCTTTGGTTAGATATCAGGATTCTGTTAGCAACAGTTGAACAAGTAGCTGTCTCCCTAGCCTTCATCCCACTAAGACGTTTCGTGAAACCAAATGCTCAGACCGATGCAATAACTGGTGGGCCAACTAAGAATGAAGCTAGAGCGCCATTCCTAGTTGAAGATGTGATTGACCTTACAGACAAGGCCGTTGAAGATAACAAAGAGACTGCTAGTCAGCCCAAGTCTTCCAAGTAGCGTTACC
>CALJAE010000125.1 GCA_938028175.1 uncultured Acidimicrobiales bacterium | reverse complement strand
CCATTGATTCACTAAGGCGACGTTCGATACCGGCTTTGTGAACCAGGCGATCCACTACGACCTTTATGTCATGCTTTTCGTAACGCTCAAGCGCTGGGATTTCTCCAGATAGCTCATGGACTTCGCCGTCTACCATTACGCGAGCGAAACCTTGGTCAGCCAGGTTAGAGAATAGAGTCTCGTATGTTCCTTTGCGGCCTCTGACTATTGGCGCAAGAACTTGAAAGCGGGTGCCTTCGTCCAGTCGCATAACCTGGTCCACAATTTGCTGTGGAGTTTGCTTTACTAGTGGTTCGCCAGTTTCTGGATCGTGGGGTGTGCCTACGCGAGCGAACAGAAGACGCAGATAATCATAGACTTCGGTTACAGTTCCGACAGTAGAGCGAGGGTTGCGTGATGACGACTTCTGATCGATAGAAATCGCTGGTGAAAGCCCTTCGATAAACTCGACATCTGGCTTATCCATCTGCCCGAGAAACTGGCGGGCATAGGCAGACAAAGATTCAACATAACGTCGCTGACCCTCAGCGTAAATAGTGTCAAACGCCAGAGACGATTTTCCAGAGCCCGATAACCCGGTAAAGACGATTAGTTTCTCTCGAGGAATCTCTATATCAACACCCTTGAGGTTATGTTCTCTCGCCCCACGGACAATTATCGAATCTGACACCTGGAACAGTCTAACTCCTGGGCCTGACAAAGCACGATCTAAAGCTGTCGCCGTATGGCGTATAGGTGGTTTTGGACGGTTACAGGCGAAATACCAAGCTTGGCAGCAATTTGATTATTATCTAAGCCTTCGGTAGCTGCCTCGTGCACCTCTTTTTGTCTCTTCGTAAGCGCTGGCTTGACTGTGTCATGTTCAGTAGGGCCACTGAACCAGTAGTCAACGATATCTAGCCACTCTTTATTGACTAGCCCTTCTTCTGTCGGCTTAGCATCTTTCAATTGCGAAACCAAGACACTCGGCCCTTGCTCTACAAATGCCTTTCCCGCTTCAAGATTTGGTATTCCTGCCTTTTTTGTCTGGAAATCAGCGGCAGCGAAACCCTGTCTACGTATGGTTTCAGACATCCCATCAAGTTCATTGACTGTCACAAACTCTTTGGTATCCCAGCGACGCAACCACTCATGAATAACTGCTTCACCCTTCAGCCCGCTAAAGTAACCTGCCGAAACAGCTTCTAGTAACAAGCGCCTGTACGCCATGACGCCCGATTCTCTATTGCGAGGCCTATTTAAGGCCTTATCGATCTTGTTTGTCAACGAATCTATCTCGTCAGCACTGACTAAAAATTCAGGTAAACGCAGTAGTGTCTCTCGGCTAGCCACTGATTCTGCGGTGTAGCCCCTTACCTCAGCGATGAGACCATTCGGGCCCCCTGACTTGGTCAGTTCGTACAGATACCGCTCTACTTGGTCACTTACAGTCAGCAGCTGCCACATGCTGTTGCTGACATTCGTCTCTACATAGAGTGCAACTAGCTCTTCTGGAATTTCGTCTACAACTCTAAAACAGGTGATAACCACCGGTGGCAATTTCTCAATGTCTGGCGGTTGGTGAAAGTAGTCGTGTGTTGCCTTTAAGAGGTACTCTTTGGCAGCATCAGGCAGGGGTACTCGAATTTCGGCCAGGGCTGCGAGGTCGGCATCGAGTCGATCTAGTTCCGAGTCAGCCGAACGCCCAGCTATAGCCTTCTGAGCTCTAGAATCTAAATCCTTCAAAAGTTTATGGGATCGCTTGTCTGTCGTCGCTGAGAGTGTGTCCCAAGGCCTAACAAATGATTTCTCTAGTTCCGGGAGAGTGATTGAAAGTGATTTTCTTTGTGTATCCCACCAGGATTTAGGAAAGATTCTAGCTCTAGCTGCTGCCCTGACAAACTGACGTTCATCTATATAACGATGTATCCACCATAAATGAAATGCTCTTTCGGCTACCAGCCCTAACTTAGTTCCCTGTTCTGGTGAAAACTCATAGTGCGCTTCTAGCAATGCCACATAAAGTTCTAAACCAATGCATTCGCTCGTATTGTTTTGAACATACCCTGACAGGTCAGCGTCGAGCACCTCATCTAGATGATCAGACATTTTGGTTGTCTGCTCTAGTGTCGCCTTCATAGCCTGCCTTCCGCCTCTGTACCTACATTCTAGCGGGCTATTTGCTCATCTCTTTCAGCTCACGCTTTAGATCTTTGATCTCATCTCTAAGGCGTGCTGCATACTCAAACCGTAGATCTGCTGAAGCTTCATTCATCTCGGCACTCAGCGCTTCTATTAATCTCGAAAGGTCTGCTTCAGGCAGATCCTTTAACTCTTCAATCCGCTTTTTCTCTGCAACAGTCTGTTTACGCTTACCCTCGCCCGGCACGGGAGCTTTCTCTCTACCAACGCCCATCAAACTAAGAATGTCACTGACAGGCTTACTCACCGTCTTTGGAACAATGCCATGTTCTTCGTTGTACGCTACCTGCACTCCCCTACGACGGTTGGTCTCCGAAATCGCCTTCTTCATTGAATCAGTAACCTTATCGGCATACATAACAACTCTGCCCTCAACATTACGGGCTGCACGACCAATCGTTTGCACTAGCGAAGTCTCCGACCGCAAGAACCCTTCTTTATCAGCATCGAGAATACAAACAAGCTGAACCTCAGGGAGATCAAGACCTTCACGCAACAGGTTAATACCAACTAGCACGTCAAACTCACCCAGACGAAGTGACCGCAGAATCTCGATACGCTCGATCGTGTCAATCTCGGAGTGTAGATATCTAACACGGACACCTTGTTCCAAGAGATAGTCGGTAAGATCCTCGGCCATCTTCTTTGTCAGTGTGGTGATGAGCACTCGACCTTCGTTAGCTATCACGCCTTCGGTCGCTTCTAAGATGTCATCGATCTGCCCCTTAGTCGGACGCACTTCGACTTCAGGGTCAATCAGACCTGTCGGACGAACAATCTGCTCGACAACAGCCTTGGAGTTCTCCAACTCATAGTCACCTGGCGTAGCCGACAGATAGACAACCTGATTAACCCGCTCATGCCACTCTTCGAAACGAAGTGGTCGGTTATCTCTCGCCGACGGCAGCCTGAAACCATGTTCGACCAAGGTGTCTTTGCGACTACGGTCACCGGCATACTGTCCATGCAGTTGTGGGACAGCTACATGTGATTCGTCGAGGACCATCAAGAAATCATCTGGGAAGTAGTCGATGAGAGTAAACGGCGCCTCGCCCTCTTCTCTACCATCGATGTGGCGAGAGTAGTTCTCGATACCGTTACAAAAGCCCATCTCTTGAATCATCTCAAGATCGTATTCGGTGCGCATTCTTAGGCGTTGGGCCTCAAGTAGCTGATTGCTATTCTCGAAGTCTTTCAGAGTTACTTGGAGTTCGTGCTCAATCTTAGTTATGGCAGAAGTTAAACGCTCATCGGATGCAACGTAGTGAGAGGCAGGAAAAATCACGACTTCAGTCAGCTTCTCAATTACTTCACCAGTTACGGGATCAATAGCCGTAATGTCTTCGATCTCATCGCCAAACAGCTCGATCCTGACAATATGCTCTTCATAAGCTGGGTGGATCTCGAGAGTGTCACCGCGAACACGGAAGGTACCACGGATTAGGTTCATGTCATTGCGCTCATACTGCATATCGACCAAACGTCGCAGAATGTGTCGCTGATCTTGCTCTTCTCCAGCTGTGATAATCAATAACTGTTGTCGATACTCTTCTGGCGAGCCAAGACCATAAATACAAGAAACCGAAGCAACAACAATCGTGTCACGCCGAGTCAGCAAAGCGGCTGTAGTTGAGTGGCGCAGCCTGTCGATTTCGTCGTTAACCGATGAGTCTTTCTCTATATATGTATCAGAAGAAGCGATGTAAGCCTCGGGCTGGTAGTAGTCGTAGTAACTGACAAAGTATTCGACACGGTTCTTTGGAAAGAACTCCTTGAACTCATTGGCCAGCTGAGCAGCTAACGATTTGTTAGGGGCGATAACAAGCGTCGGACGTTGCAAAGCCTCGATGGTCCAGGCAATAGTGGCAGACTTACCCGATCCGGTAATACCAAGCAGAGTCTGCATTTGGTTACCGGCGTTCAACGATTTAGTAAGCTCACTAATCGCTTTCGGTTGGTCTCCAGCAGGCTGATAGTCAGCCATCATCTCAAACTTAGGCACAGCTACAGACTACAGCCGTTCCCTACGCAACCTAAGGGTTGCCACTCGCCGAATACTCACAAAGTGCTGATTTGCACAGCTTCCTACTGGCCAAGCAGAGAGAAGAGGCTCCAAGTTAGGCAATGCGATTTACGCAGACCTCTGCAGTTAAAAGAGTCTCATAGACTCATTTAACGGAAGCAAGGCAAGTAAATCTGCACTGTCTAACGCTGGTAATAAATCTCAGCTACAGCCAACAGTGACTACGTTGAAACGTCGCCTAGTTAAGAGTAACGATTCCCATGCGTACAGCTTGTAGTACTGCCTGGGTACGGTCACGGGCATCTAGCTTCTGATAGATAGACGCTAGGTGGTTCTTAACTGTCTTCTGAGAGATAAACAACTGTTCAGCAACCTCTGGAGTCGAACAACCATTAGCGATCATTTGAAGAACTTCTTCTTCACGCTTGGTGATCACTCGCTCGGCCTTAGGCGCTCCATCCATCTTTCGAACTTCAGCCAACACAGTCGCAGCTAGATTCGGAGACAACGCAGTCTCTCCGGCAATAACAGATTTTATCGCAGAACCGATCTCGTCAACGCTGACATCCTTAACAAGATACCCTGTTGCACCCGCAGCAATTGACTTTGACAGCATGTCTTGATCAGCATGCATTGTGAGAATTATCACAGCAGTCTCTGGACGCTGTTGTCTGATCTGCTTTGTTGTTTCAATCCCGTCAATGCCAGGAAGCGTAACATCCATAAGAATCACGTCTGGCCTAGCAGATACTGCAATCGCCGGAGCCTCTTCACCGTTAGAGCATTCGCCTACAATCTCGAATCCACGCTCTGTAAGAGCGTCGCTAAGACTCTCCCTGTATGATCGATGATCTTCTACCAGCATCACCCGAGTCTTAGTCGGTTGAGATTGATCTGGACGTGCTCGACGCCCCTTGTCTTGGGGGCTTAGATTCTGTTCAGAGTGCATTGTATTACCGTTCCCTCTTCTATTGTTGAGTTAATTCTAAAAGTCGCCCCGATTTGGTCAGCTCTCTCCCGCATCCCCAAGATCCCATAAGAATTACAAGACCCAGATCCGGGCTCAAAGCCGCATCCATCATCTACTACTTCTAAAAGACATTCCCCATCAAAATTGCTAAACGCTACTTGCAACAGAGTCGCATCTGCGTGCCTCGCAACATTGTTGATGGCTTCGGTAGCGATTAGCGCTATCTCGGCTTCGACATCTGGGCTTAGCGAATAGTCCGAACTATGTTCGAAAGCAACCTGAACTTTTTGTTGTAGCGGTTCTAACGCAGAATTTATTGCGTCGTACACGTTTCTACAACCAGTCTGTTCACCGCGTAGCTGGCACAAGATCTCACGCAACTCAATTCGAGCACGTTCGATTTCGGCCAAAGCCAAGGAAAGGTCTCCAGCCTGACTTTCGCTACCACGACTAGCTTTACGAATACGAATTTCAGCAGCAGACAAAGCCGGACCTAACTTATCGTGTAGGTCACGGGCAACAGCATCAACAGGGCTGATTGTTATAGTCTGTTCGCCTAACATGCTCATTCCGCCAAAAATTCCTTATAGTTCGCCGTACTTACTTATTCGGCAAGTTATTGTCTTCCTTAAGCCATTTGGATTATTTTGCTTCTAAGATCTCTGTCTATGCACTCAGTACTGATAACAGGCCCGATCGGCGCCGGTAAGTCAACTGCGCTCGCTATTTTTGCCGATTTAGGATGGCTAGTGCTCGCAGCAGATGACGTTGTTGCTGACCTCCAGGCTCCAGGAGGCGCCGCTTATAAGGCTATTGTTCAAAGATTTCCCGCCGCTACACAAAGGGATTCAGAAGGTGAACTGCAGCTAAATCGAGCCCACTTGAGAGAGATAGTGTTTAGTGACCCAGACGAGAAATTGGCCCTAGAAACAATCCTTCACCCTCTGGTCAGGTCGGAAATTAATAGTTTCCTAGAAACAAATACTAATCAAAGTATCGCTGTTGAAATACCGCTGATATCTCCTGGCAGCCCCTACTTGGACATGTTTGACCAAGTAATCTCCATCACTGCTCCAGAATCGGCAATCCAAAGAAAGGCCGGCCAAACACAGATTGAGCTGCATGAGGTTGCACGAATTCGTCAAAGCCAGCCGAAGCAAGCCTCATATATAGCCGTAGCAGACCTGCACATATTGAACGAAGGCGACCAGACAGAACTCACATCCGCCATCGAGCGCTTTGTTAACAGTCTTGGTTAGTTACCGAATCCTGAATTTATAATATTCAGAGCAGCCGGCCCTAGGATCACTATAAATAGGCTTGGGAAGATGCAAAATACCATCGGAATGAGCATCTTAACAGGAGCCTTCTGTGCCTTTTCCTGTGCTTCTTGGCGTCGTCTGATTCTCATTTCATCTGATTGACCACGTAGAACTCGACCGATACTGACACCGAAGGTATCAGCCTGAATCATCGCAAGAACAAAGGAACGTACTTCTTCAGAGTCAATTCGTTCTTGTAGATTTCGAAGTGCATCAGCCCTCGAAGAACCAGCAGTTACCTCACCCAACATGCGGGCGAACTCTCTACTAAGAGGGCCTGGAACATTTTCGACAACACGGTCGAGCGCTTGCTCAAATCCGAGACCTGACTCGACACAAATCGTTAGAAGGTCGAGAGTATCAGGTAGCGCACGTCGGATGGCTAGCTCGCGCTCGGCGACCTTTGCATCAAGTCGCTTGTTTGGCAAAACGATTGCACCAACTGCTCCAAGTCCAAACAAGGCTAACTTCCAAAAGAGGCTTGTGAAGAAAGGAAGTGGAACAAAGAACACGAAGAAGAACCATGGAACGATGGCAAAGATTAGTGCTGCTCTCATGAACAGGAAGTTTTCAACAGCTCGGGCTTTGTCTATTCCGGCCTTAAGGTGCTTATCTTTTACGCCTGCGACATAGTCGGGAGGGCTGAATTTTCTGCCTACTCCTTCGATCACACCAGTCATTGGCCCAAGAACTCGTGCTCTAAGAGGCACTAGTAGAGCTTTGTCTCGATCTCCAACAACTTCGAATTCCTGAAGTTGACTTAGTGCGTCACGGGCCGAAGCTCTTTCTTCCTGACGACTTGCCAGAGCAAAAGCTACCAGAGCAAGACTGAACGCTCCAAGAACCGGTATTGCGATAGCGAGTATTGAACTAAGCATCGATGGTCAC
>CALJAE010000124.1 GCA_938028175.1 uncultured Acidimicrobiales bacterium | reverse complement strand
GTAGTTTGCCACAGCGATTCTCTCCATTGATTTGAACTTTGGTCTGGAACTGACTGTTCTTGCTCATGGTACGGGTAGTCCTCATAGAACAGTGTTTTGTCTTTGGAGAGCGTTCCGGTATCGCAGAGAGTCAAAACTGCGTCGCGGACAAGTTGATGATCCACATGGTTGCCCACAGCCAGCGGGCAAAACAGTAAGGTTTCTTTAGGTTCAGTAAGCGTCTGCTTTATTAGATTAACGAAATCTTCCAGAGCCGGGGCATCGGCTGGGTTGACGTCACCAAATAATTCTTCTTCGTTCTGGTAGAGGTAGTTGCCCGCACCGTCTGAGCGATAGATGCAGTCTAAGAATTGTGCATGAGTGTACTCGGCGCCCAAAAGGTTTAGTGCAGCAAGGTCTTCTGTTTTGCGAGTTTCAATCATGGATAGCCCAGATTGAGTTGGCCATCGGTCATGGTGATGTTGCGCAAACGCTGAAAGCGTATTTAGATCTGGTTCTTTTGTAGTAAAGGTAAGGACCAGAACCTTTTGGTTTGCCGAAGTTAGGCCCTTGATTGTCCCACCACAAGAGTACGCTGCATCGTCGAGATGTGGACTTAGGAACACAGCGTCGTAGCTCACGGGTTTATCAGACCTTTTAAATCAGCCAAGGTTGAGTCCGCACGAAAGTGGAACGCAATAAGACCGAGGGCTTCTGCTGCGTCGACGTTTTCTCTTGTGTCGTCTATAAATACTGATCGGCTTGGTGTGGCGTCAATCGCAGCCAGGGTGTCAGTATAAATCTGATGTTCTGGTTTCAGAATTCCTTCAGAACAAGAGACAGTGATGTGTTGAAACAAGTGCCTGATCTTATAGCGATCTGTTAAGTCAGGGACCAAGTTGTCAGCGTAATTTGAGATGATGGCAGTCTTAATGTCAGTTTTTTCACGAACAAGTTCAAGCCACTGGGTTATCTCGGCATCGATAGTGTCACCGGCCCAAAATTTCGAGCGCAGATCATCTAGCTGGTTGCCTGCACCCAGTTGCTTGCAGATGCCTTGCCATAGTTGGAGCTCAGTGATTTGGCCGAGTTGAGCTCTTTGGCCATCTGGACTTGAGAACACCAGGCTTTCAATCCCGTTTTCACCAAGGTCGAAGTCTCTGTTGATTTGAGCTCGAGGCTCAGGGTCGGTTGTTCTTAGTAGTACGCCACCGACGTCGAAAATAATTGCATCGATGTTTGCTTCAATAACTTCCATAGTTTCAATTAGTCTTACACTATGGCAGCTGAGCAACAATCACCGGTATCAGAAATAAATGAATCCAGAGTAGAGAAACTAGATCTTGATCCAAACTTTGAACCACCCGAGGGTCCCGTTGTGCTAGTTATTGCCGATGGAGTGGGTGTAGCACCGTCTGCTGAGAGCAACGCTGTAACTGAGGCAAACACTCCAACGATCGATTCCTACACTGACTCCTCACTGTACAGAGAGTTAAAGGCCCATGGGACTTTTGTTGGCCTGCCAAGTGATTCTGATATCGGAAATTCCGAGGTCGGGCACAATGCTATGGGTGCTGGCAGAATCTTTGACCAAGGTGCAAAGCTAGTTAACCGAGCAATTGAGAGTGGCGAACTGTTTACATCAGATAATTGGAAACAAGTTATTAAATCAGCATCTGACTCCACCCTTCACTTTTTAGGGCTTCACTCTGATGGTCGGGTACATTCTGACATTGCGCATCTGCATGCTTTCGTGCGCGATGCTTACGAAAGTGGTGTTGATCAAGTTCGTTTACACCTACTTTTTGATGGCCGCGATACGCCCGAGAGATCTGCCAAAGAATATCTTGATCAGACTCAGACCGTACTTGATGAGATACACGAGCGTGCCGCTAGTGAAGGCCGTTCAGTCAGTTATCTCATCGCCTCTGGTGGCGGACGTCAGAGCATCACGATGGACCGCTATGAAGCAGATTGGCCAATGGTGCAGCGTGGTTTTGAATGCCACGTACACGGCATTGGTCGGAGATTCGAGTCTGCCTATGAAGCTTTAGAGGCCTTTTACTCTGAGTCCGATGCTGGTGATCAAAATCTAGGTGAGTTCGTAGTGGTGGCTGACGATGCTCCAGTAGGCAAAATGGTTGATGGAGATGTTGTAGTACTGTTCAACTTCAGGGGAGATCGTGCTATCGAAATCTCCAGAGCACTCGAAGAAGTAGAGTTCTCAGAGTTTGATAGAGGCGAGATGCCCCAGATTTCTTACTTCGGCTTGCTTGAATATGACGGCGATTTACAGATTCCAGGCAAGTATCTAGTCGACCCCCCTGCCATTGATAGGACAATGTCAGAGTTTGTTTGTGAACTAGGCCTGAAAAGCTTTGCCATATCGGAAACTCAAAAGTTCGGTCACGTCACGTACTTCTGGAACGGTAACTCGTCTGGATATGTCAATGAGTCACTTGAGTCTTACGTTGAAATACCTTCCGATAATATTGATCCGTCTTTGGCGCCGGCGATGAAAGCCCCAGAGATTACTGATGCCGCTATTGAACTAGTTCAATCTGGAGAATATGGGTTTGGCCGAATCAATTACCCGAATGGCGATATGGTCGGCCATACTGGCGACCTAGATGCAACTATCTCATCGATGGAGCACCTGGATATCCAACTCCGTCGCCTGACTGAGGCAGTTCATGGCGCAGGTGGGATAGTTATCTTTACAGCAGACCATGGAAATGCTGATGTAATGTTCTCCGAAGTTGACGGCAGCCGTAGCCCAGTAACCTCACATACCGTTAACCCAGCTCCGTTTGCGATTAGCGATTCGAGGTCGGCTATTGGCTATCAGCTAGTGAGAGGCGATGGCGCTAAAGACATGGGGCTAGCCAACGTGGCGGCGACGATCTTTAATTTGCTTGGATATCAAGTTCCAAGAGACTATGAATCATCGCTAATTCAGCCAGCGACTGACTAGCCCTTCGTGGCCGCAGCCAACAACTGAGCATATTGAGCTCTAGTAGCGATACCGAAACCAAGCGAGTGTAGATGAGGTGTTAGCCACTGAGCATCAACTAAACACGATCCAAAGCTTTCTGTTAACCATTCGCAAAGTGACCAGAACGCAACTTTAGAAGCATCGGTTTGAGAATGGAACATCGATTCGCCCGCAAAGAATCGGCCGATTCTCACTCCATACAAGCCGCCGACGAGTTCATCTCCAGAGAAGACTTCCACGCTGTGGGCTACTCCTTGCTGGTGAAGCTCAAGGTAGGCGGCCTTAATTTCTGAATCAATCCAGGATCCCGGTCGATTGGGGTCTGCGCAGGCATCAATTACTGATTCGAATTGAGTATTGAAGTCTATGTCGAATTTCTTGCGTGACGCCTTTAGGGATCGTGACGGTTCGAAGTCCTCGCTGGTCATGACTGCTCTCTCGACAGGGGAGAACCATCCGATTTTGTCTTCTACTGGCATTGGAAAGTAGCCGGCTTTGTAGGCGGCAAGCAAGTTTGGGGTTGTTAGTTTGCCACCGACAAAAACAAGGTCTTGATCGAGTTCTAATGTGGTTATGTCAAAGAATGCGATATTGCTTTCTTCGCTCAAGATTCAATAATCTCCACAGAGTTTATGATTACATCCTCAACAGGTGCATCGCCCGGGCCGACCTCTGTGCTTTGTATCTCGAGCACGTTGTCCAAGCCTTCAGTAACCTCACCAAAAATGCTAAATGAAGGCGCTCCTGGCCAGGTGTCTGCTGTGACAATAAAGAACTGGCTACCGTTAGTATCTGGGCCAGCGTTAGCCATAGCCACGGTGCCGGGTTGGTATGCAGCGGTGTCATCG
>CALJAE010000123.1 GCA_938028175.1 uncultured Acidimicrobiales bacterium | reverse complement strand
ACTAGGTCACCCACTGTGCCCCAAACTGGGGTGGTGGTAACGTCGTTACTGATTACATTCAGTGAGATTTCTGGGATTCGTCCACCAAATGAGTTTGTGTAAACGTCACCAATATCTGGGCTGTTAGCGTAGTCAACAATCTGAATTCCATTGGCATCTGTTGTATACACAGGGTCGCCACCAACGTTGCCTACTGGGTCGAGGGTCAGAGAAACCTCTTGACCGCCGGTTGTAGGAATAGAAGTAGCTTCGAAACGTACCGCTGTTACATCTTCAGGAGCAATTGAACAGTCGCTTGCTACATTCAGCGGCGACGTTGCGCTTGGATTACAAGCAACCCAAGCGGCCGAACCAGTTCCCTGCGGTGCGCCGTCTGGTAAGACATTGCCATTGTTAATAAAGTCTTGGTAACAAAGATCCCCGTTTGCTGGAACATAGCCAGCTGGAGTGTTCGAACTCGCACAAGGGTCCAAGTTCAAAGTCGATGGATCTACATCTGTTACATAGAAGGTCTCGTTGTTTGAGAACTCAATCGTGGTCAACTCGTAGTATCCATTAAAGTCTGTAGCGGGATCGCGCTCGGACTCTTCACCACCGATTGAAGTTGAGGCATCTCCGTTAAATGGCAAGATGTCAATAAAGTCACCGCCAGTCAAAGCGTCGCTACCAAGGTTGCGGTAGGTGAGGTCGAAGGTAAACGGCTCATTGGCGTTGAACACTTCTTGAGTGGTTTGCTTCAGAACGTCAAAGCCAAACTGAGGCAAGATTGTGAGACGGTAAGTTGCTCTTACATTGTCGCCGATGCCGTCGCCCGTATCGTCTATTCCATCGCCGTCAGTATCTTCAGTAAGTAAGTCTGCAGCAATTTCAGGAGAGATAAAGTCAACTGAGTTCGTAAAGTTACCTGATGTCAGGCTTGGATCAACCTGAACGCTATAGCGGATTCGCGGCATCTGATCGCCTGCATCTAGGGAACCAAACGTCCAAGTAATTGGATCCTGTCCACCTGGGGTAGGGGCACTGGTAAGGGTCACATCTGGGTTCGAAGCAATGTATGTTGCATGGTCAACCCAAGTTATACCTCCGTCGATACTGAACTCTTCAGAACCGCCAATGTAATCAGTGCCGGGAGGCAAGTTGTCTGTCACAGTGCCTGTCTGAGTGCCGGTCCAAAGTCCGAATACTGATGGGGTAATTTCAAAGTCAACAATGTCTCCACCACGAACAACCTTGATGCCCTCAGGAAGCGTGTTCTTTGCTACTGAGATGCCGGATTCTACGAGGATGTTTCTATCAGCTGAGAATAGGTTGTAGCTGAATGAGACGTTGTTTGGGTCTTGGACATCGTCAGTAGCGTTGTCTTGCCATGCCATAAATGTGTCATTGTCGTCATTAAACGTTCGTCGAGCATCGGCATAGTTAGGAAGGTAGTTTTTTGGTCCATAGCCAGTCGCATCGTCTCTCACACGTAGGTCATACATTGAAGCTACCTGAACGCCACGATGGTCTGGAGGGAATCCATAAGACTCATACTCTGCGTTAATTGCATCCGTATCAAAGGTGTACTCCCAACGAATCTTTGTAACTCCAGAGGTCCCATCTGTTGCAGGTGGAACCTGTGTATGGTCCTCGTACCAGTCAACTGGAGCACCTGGTGTTGATTCAACGCCAGCAGCGTCGACTATGTTCACAATTCCGTCACCGTTGACGTCATCTTCACAAGTTGTGGTATCCAGGTCAGCAAGCGAACCGGTACCATTCGGTGTTGCCGAATACAGTGACTGCGAGAATGGTGTGGCATCATAGTGGATGTACTTGGCGCCACCGAGTGCACCGATGATTATACCAGATGGGTTTGACGTAGCGCCAGGTGTGTCCGACCAAATCGAGTTAGGCCCAACATTGATGTCTCGCCAAAATTCGGTAAGGTAAGGTCCAGTGGCTTGGCCGAAGTTCGGGTGAGCATCATAGTTAGGAACGCCCGCAAATTCGTATTGAGTTGTATCAATTTTGTCACATACTTGGCTACTAGCACCGTCGATTTCTCGTCTTTCTGAAACCCATAGAACTACTGGGACCACTTCTCCCTTAGCCCTTAGCTGTTCTGAAATCTTTGGGAAGGAACGGGTGGTATCGGAATTTCTCTGGAAGGTCTTTCGGTAACTCCAAGATCCGGGTCTTGAAATTGTAAAGGTACCGTTGGTGACATTGTCTGAGTTAGCTGTTTGGAAGTCTGGTGAACCAATACCACCTGGTTCTTGCCCGGCTCCGTAGTTGTCCAGGTTGTTACCTGCAGCGTCTTCGGTAGATATTGGAGAAAATTGTACCGGTTGTCCGGTAGCTGTATCAAGCGCCTGCGCTTCATTGATATGGAAATATGAGCAGGCTCCACCACTACAAGTCTGGTGAGTGTCAACGTCTGTTTCAGGAACCCAGATACCTACTCTTACTGAGAATAGGGTTGAGTCGCCGTCAGGGTCTCGCACATCGATGTTGTCCAGGTCGACTGCAATGTTGCGGTCATTTGTGCCGTCTGGAGTAAACGAAGGCCCGTTCCAATCAAACGGAGTGTCTGTTTGGGTACAAACAGCAGTGGCTCCGGGACCGTGGTCGCCGTTCAATTCGCAAGGTACATAGCTTGCATCCCAGGTGTAAAGTTGAGCACCTGAAGAGAAAGCACCATCGTTGTTAGTGTTGTCATCGGTGAAAATATCAATGATGTCGTAGTCTGCGTCGAATACGAAACCGTCTCCATCGGTATCGATCAGCTCGTCCGGTGAGTTAGCAATCATCGAACCGTTCTGGTACTGCGCTATTAAGTTAAATTCGCCAAGAAATCCTGCTTCGCCGGTTGGTCCGTCTACTGCTTCCCATTGTGGCCAGATTGGGTTTCCATCAGCGTCTAGCGAGAAGCCAACTATTTCTTTGAGCAGGTTGACTCGGAAGTCAGCAGTAACTACTGCTTCAACTGGTCCATCGGTACCAGCAGATGAGGTTCCATTGTTGCCTGTTGCAGCGGTGTTTGAAATACCCTCAGCACTTACTGAGGCACCTACGATTGAGTCGTTCAGAGTGGCAGTTGTGCCGTCAGAAGAAACACCAAGTACTCTTGCTGCTGGGAAGAAGGCACGGTTTGTTCCCTCAGCTGCAGCACCCAAGTTGCAGAAGAGAGTTTCGTTGGAGCCATCGCCGTCTAGGTCGAGTAGAGCAGAAGGGTTAGTCACAATAGTCGGGTCTGTTTCGCAGCCAGAAGGAATCTCGATCCATTCTTGATGAATTGTTCCGCTAGCGTCTGGTAGCTGCGTGGTCGAGTTATATGGTTCGAGGGTTACGGTCGCGTTGAGTTCATCGACGTCGGAGTCATTGTTAGACACCTCCACCTGGTAGGTGACTGAGTCGCCGGATCGAACAATGTCATTGTCAGAACATGTATCTTGACCATCGTGTCCTGGACCATCGTTGCCGTCCACTGGAACTGTTCCATCAGAAAATATTCGGTTGGTGTCGTATGTATTTCCACCAGGGCAATTGTCTGAACCGTCAGCTGAGTTGAACGGTTCTGAACCGGTCTTGTTTAACTGAATGGTAGTTTCAACGACTGGCGTGGCCGCCTCTGCCTCATTGGTGAGGGTGACAGTTGTCGCTGATATGAATAGGAGTGCGAGTAGCAATCTAGTGATTGTCGCTCGCTTAGCAATTAGATTTGCTTTGCTCATTTTTGGGTGCCTTCTGTTAGTACTTGGTACTGCCAGTCGGTGTCAGAGACCCATTATTGAGTTTTTGAGGATTAATATGAAGTCTCTCGCGACTTTATATTTAGCTAGGTTGTGTATGTTGTAGGCACTGGAATAGCAGGTTTTGTGCTTATCCAGCTACTTGCTGTCGATTAAGAGCGCAGCTAGACCAGAGTTTGTCCAAAGATTCGACTAATTGATCTTGTTGAGCCTGTGTATGGACAGGCGACGGAGTTAGCCGTAGTCTCTCGGTCCCTCGGGGGACTGTGGGGTAATTAATCGGCTGAACATAGATGCTGTGGTCTTCCAGCAACATGTCAGAGATCATTTTACACTTAACGGGATCACCAATATGTATAGGCACGATGTGGGAGCCATGATCGGTGATTGGCAGGCCTAGACCAACAAGTCGCTGCCTCACTTTGCTTGAAGTTCTGTGAAGCTTATCTCTTAGCCAGCTGTCTTGTCTTAAATGCGACACCGAAGCTAAAGCTCCAGCTGCGATGACTGGAGAGACAGAGGTCGTAAAAATATATCCGGGGGCATAGGAACGGATAGCGTCAGCGATCTTATCGCTACACGCTATATAGCCACCTTGGACTCCGTAAGCTTTAGCCAGTGTGCCATTTATTATGTCGATTCGACCTGCGAGTTGAAGCTGTTCCGTCACTCCACCACCGCTGGGGCCGTACATGCCAACGGCATGAACTTCATCGATGTAGGTCATTGCACCGAACTCTTCAGCCAGGTCACATATGGCTTTGATCGGAGCAAAGTCCCCGTCCATTGAATAAAGAGACTCGAAGGCGATTAACTTGGGAGTATTCTCAGGTGTTGCTTCAAGTTTTTGTCTAAGGTCTTCAAGGTCATTGTGTTTGAAGACAACTTTGGCGCCGTTGTTGCGTCGGATGCCTTCGATCATGCTGGCGTGGTTAAGCTCGTCTGAAAAGATGACTAGGTCAGGTACAAGTTTATGAAGAGTCGAAAGAGTAGCGTCGTTAGCGTTATAGGCGGAGTTAAAAAGAAGCGCTGATTCCTTATCATGGAGATCTGCAAGTTCTGCCTCAAGAGCGACGTGACAGCTTGTAGTGCCAGAGATGTTACGAGTGCCCCCGCTGCCGGCTCCTAAATTGTCTAAAGCCTTAGCCATTGCAGTTGTGACCGCAGAATGTTGGCCCATGCCAAGATAATCGTTGCTGCACCAAACAGTTATTGACTGCTCTCCACCGTTAGGGCGATGCCAAACTGCTTCTGGGAAACGGCCATTTTGGCGCTCAATGTTAAAAAACGTACGATATCGACCCTCTTTGTGAAGATCTGTTAGAGCCTGATCAAAGTACTGTTCAAACATGTTCAGGTCATTCTAGGTTCGCTAAGAGCAGCTTTCCTTATATATAGAGAATCTGAGTTCACATCTACTCTGCCTATTTAGTCAACTTGGATTTGTATTGGCCGACGAGCATATTAAGGACTGGCCAATCAACATTTCAATTAGCCAGAACAATCATGCAGAAGATAAAAACTGTTCGACAAAAAATATCCAGATCCATTTTGGGACTTATCGTGCTGACAGGTGTGCTAACAGTTAGCCCTCTGTCATCTGTGGGGGCATCACCGACAGGAATTGATGGGTGTTTCTTTAGAGATCTCAACGGTTCATCGGTTCAGGGTGATGAGGTCAATCGCTCTAGCAATGGTGAAATCGAGTTTACCGATGGGGCCGTAACACTCGAACTTATCGACCTTACTGGGGGTACTTCTCCAATTACAGTAGCGACTGATCCTGCTACGGGTTGTTTCGATTTCCCTAACTTGAATCCAGCAGATTACGAGATAATTGCAACCTACCCAGCTGAGTACTTTTCGTCACCAGCGGGCGGAGATACAGTCTTTACACCTGATCCACCTCCAGCAAGTGCGGGCGCACCATTCACGGCGCGTTATTCTTTTACCTACAACGATGGCGATGATCTCTTTATTACTGGTGGTGTTAGTGGTCTCCCTGAGCTAAGCCTTGACTATTTTATAACTCCAGCCGGTAATCCCTTAATAGAGTCAGGAACTGGCCCCTTCGACACTACCGGTAACTGTCCGATTCAAGTTCCTGGCGATGACTGTGACGAATTTGACGATGTGGTCCGCTCGAACGACGTGGTGACTATCGGTTACACTGTCACAGCCGACAACATCCCGGACGGAAACGTTAACCCTCTGGAAGATGTCGTTCTCGAACAAATTATTACTCCGAACCCTGGAGCAGTTGTTGAAGTGCCAAGTCTTCACAACTCTTGTCTCAGTACGGGAGTAACCCCAGTTTCGTCTATCAACGTAGATGCAGCCACTGGCATAATAACTGCAGTTTGTAACCTCGGAGATGTTGACAATGGTGTAATCATTGTTCCACTTGTTATTGAAGCTAAAGGCGACGCAGCGAATGGTTCTAGTTTCGAAGTCGACGCCAGGCTTTACTCGGTAAGCGATGCAGCTCAAGTTGAAGACGACACCACGGTGTTGGAGACTGAAGAATTTACAATTTCTGCTGGCCCACGATTCGACATTACTAAAGGTAACGATGCCAGTAATCCCTTCAACGACGTGGTCTATCTTCAAACTGTAGAGAGGGTTAACCCAAGCACGGGTGTGAGTGAGCTTGGAGCCCGTTATTCATGGGATATTTCGGTTCTTTACGATGGCGGCGCCAAAGGGCAGGCTCAACTGGCAGACCCAATAACGTTCTCGGATGTAATTCCTCCAGAGTTTGATGGCTGGCTCCTTGATGGCTGCTTTAATACTCCATTTCCCAGCGGGGACTTACCGCTAGATAGCGCCGGAGCAGAGGATTGGGGTGATCGAGGCGACTGGGATTGTGTCTCGGATTACACAAACAATGAGATCGATGTCACCGTTACTAATGTGGATACCGACGGTGATCCGATTCCGACTGCGGGCGACAACGGAACCTCACTTGCAGCTGGACCGTTTATTGCCTTTGCAGGTCGCATCGTAATTTGGTATCCGCTTAGCGAGTTCTATCAGCAGAGAGACCCAGACTGGACCTATGGCGATGACCCGATAAATGGCGACTATCCACTAACTAACGAAATTGCCAATTTTGACCCTGTTGATGAGTCCGGCCAGAGTAACTACGGCGACGACGAAGAGCCGTTAGAAAACAATGATCGAGCTATAAGCGTGCCAATTCGCGAGCGTGGCGGATTCAGCAAGCACGTTGGAGCCTATGAGTGGGCTGACGCTCGAATTCCTGATGGAGTATCTGCAAGTAATACCTCGACATGGCCATGCTCAGCTGCCGTGATCGCTCAAGGCTCGTTGATAAATGGGCAGACTCAGCAATGTACTAGTGGTGATGCTCCCGTTCAGCTCGGACAAAAAGCTAACTGGTGGTACTGGGCACGCAACGATGGAACGATCTCGTGGCCAACAGAATCATTCGCTCTTTGTGATGCTTTCGATAACTCAACCATGACCCTTACCACTTGGACAGGTGGAACCACACACCACATTCGTGGTTCATATCCGGCAAACGCATATATCGTCGAGTACGCGACTGCAAGTTGGGGTGACGATGTTGCCAACAATGTTTGGACTAACCAAGAAGCTGCAGTAGCTACCTGTACTGCACCAAACAACGACTGGAATACAGACCCATTTAGCTTTGATCCTGACCCCGATACTTCACTTGGTCAAGTAGGGATGGTTAGGGTGACCCTTGATCCAGCTGTAGTAGATGCAGTTGACCCTTCTGAATTTGTGCAGGTTTCTATCGCCACAGAGGCACTGGACCTCTATAACGGCGGACCTAATGATGGTCAGCCGATTGAGCCGGGCACAATTTTAGCGAACCACGCTAACCGCCAGTTCGGTTCGATTCCGTACCTTGATGAGACTGAGTTGTTCGAGCCAGGTCCTTACCAAGACGCTGCTCGTGGTGACCGACTCATATATAACCGCCATCAATCGAGAATCGAAAAGACGACTTCGATCGATCCGAACTCGGCGACAGACGATGACTTAGAAATAGTCGAGAGTGGCGACACTGTCGTTTGGTGGCTTCAACCAGGCATCACATCAGTGGTAAGTGGCGTTCCCGTAACGAACGTGACTATTACGGACACCTTGCCAGCGGGAGTCACTTTTGATTCTTTCTGTCAAGCGACTCTGCCATACCCAGATGCCAACGTTCAGTTGGATTCGGTGACCTCTAATCCAGATGGCACAACAACGGTAGTATTCGACCTTGGCACCAGAATCACTAACGAAGCCATCGGCCCAGTTCCTCTGTGTACCCAGGTTGATCCGCTCGTTGATCCAGGTACAGATCTGATCAATGAAACGGAAATTACTTCAGATGGTGACGTTTCTGGTGAGTCAGCAAGAACCGCTAGCCGAGGTATTTCGGTAGTAGCTTCTGGTCAACTTATATTCTTTAAGTCTGTCGACGCTCCGCTTGAGCTACAGCAGGATACGCAGACCTTTACTCTGGGGTGGCGTAACGCATCGGCAGCGTTTGACTTTGCTCCACCTGACATTATCGATGTCTTTGCCTATAACGGAGACGGCACCAACCCAATAAATATACGCACCGAGTTTGATTCTGATTTCTCAGGAGCATATAACTTGACTGCTTTCTTAGTAGCGCCTACGACTGTCCTTGCAGATGGAACAACGCAGCCTACTGCTGGCACTTGGTACTACTCCGCAGATGATCCGAATACAATCCCTTACGATCCTGATGTCGCTGTTAACGACTTGTCTACAGGTTCAGTGACATGGTGTACTGAAGCCGATATTGCTGGGGGTAATTCGCCGTGCGATTTTGGTCTTGATGATATTACTGCTATCAGATTTGTGCAGTCCGAGGTTCTGCTCGCGGGGTCATCAGTTAACGCTGACTTTGTAATGCAAGCTGGTACAACGACTGACTCTAATGATCCAGCCGATCGCTATGTAAACCGATTTGCTGGTCGTACCGACAGTGTCTCTGACCTTGTGCGATCTAATGAGGTTTTAGTGCAGGTACTTTCTCTGAATCTGGGTGACCTTGTCTTTATCGATACCGATATCGATGGAGCGTTCACCACAGGCGTCGATTTGCCAGTTCAGGGGACTGTTGTTGAGCTTTGGGCAGACGATGGATCAGGCAACTTTGTATTCTTCGGTACCACAACTACCGATTCAAACGGTCGTTATGTGTTCGACGAGCTTCTACAGGGCGATTATGAGATTCGCATACCTGACTCTGAGTTGGCTTTAGGCGGAACACTTGAGGGCCTAACACAGACAATCAATCCAACCCCAGCTAACGACGATCTAAATGAGGACGAGGATCAGCAGG
>CALJAE010000122.1 GCA_938028175.1 uncultured Acidimicrobiales bacterium | reverse complement strand
GTACGGCCACCCTGGAAGTTCAGCTGGACAGCGAAGAAGAACTCATTCCAAGCAAAGATGAAACAAAGTAGAGCTGTAGCTGCCAGGCCTGGAGCAATGATTGGCAATATCACTGACTTCAACTGTGTAAACAGCCCTGCTCCGTCAATGCGGGCCGCTTCAACGAGCTCTTTTGGAACATCGGCCAGGAACGAACGAAGCATCCAGACGGCAAGCGGCAAGTTGATCGACGTGTAGAGAATCAACAGACCAATTCGGGAGTTATCAAGGCCCAGCTCATCGAAGATCACAAAGATTGGCACAATCGCTGCAATTACAGGTAAGAACTTCGTAGAGATGAAGAAGAAGAGAACATCTTTCCACTTTGGGATCGCTGTAATTGAAAGGGCATAGGCTGCCGGCACCGCCAGCAGCAACACGATGATTGTGGAGCCTATTGAGGTAATCGCTGAGTTAAAGAACGCCTCCCTAAAGCCCAATTGGCCTTGCAAGCTCTCAGTAACTTCTCGATACTGGTCTAGGGTCGGCGAGAAGAGAAAGACTGGATCGCCATTGGCATCAGCCTCAGTTTTAAAGCCGTTGAAAACCATCCATGCGATTGGGAAGAAGGTGAACAGCGCAATGAACCAGGTGAAAGCTGAAGTCAAAGCCCCACCCAAGGTGAACTTGGAGGGTTTAGTCGACTCAGCCTTGGCTGGCGATAACGACTGTTCTTCTTTGGTAGTTGTCTCGCTCATTATGAAGCCTCCTCTAATAGGTTGCTCAAGAACTTCAAACCAATGGTGGCAACGATAATCGAACCGACCACGGTGATAATGGACTGTGCTGAGGCAAGACCAAGATTCAAGTCGTTGAATCCGGTATCGAAGACCTCGAAGGCTACATTCTTAGTTCCCACGAGTCGACCCGCAAGAATCTGGATTTGGTCAAACACCTGCGAGATGTAGACAACACCGAGCAGAATACCGAGCTCGATATAGCGACGCAGATGAGGAAGCGTAATCTGAAAGAAGGTCGCACTTCTGGACGCACCGTCTACCTTGGCCGCTTCTAGGACGGATGAGTCCTGGCTCTGCAAGCCAGCAAGAAGAATCAACATCATAAACGGAGTCCACTGCCAAACAATGATGAACATAACCGACCAATATGCGTGGGCAGTCGTGAACTCCACAGAGCTAAGGCCTATTTGTTCGAGGAACCAATTGAGAACGCCGAAATTCGCACTAAGAATTTGCTCTCGCCAAACGAGTGCGGACACAACGGGTGTTATGAGAAATGGTGTGATGAGAAGGGTACGAACAAAACCCTGCCCAAAGAATTTACGATCAAGTAGCGAAGCTAATGCTAGACCAAAGATGATGGACAACGCCACGCTTAGAACCGTCAGCGTAATGGTAACCCATATAGCGTCGCGAAACGTGGGGTCGCTGATCAAGTCAACGTAGTTCTCAAACCACACCAACATTCGTGGCGGCGAGAACGCAGTTAGATTCCAGTTTGTCAGGGAATAATAGATGCTGAACGCAAATGGAATCTGAGTAAGCGCAATCTGAAAGATTAACGCAGGTAGCAATGGCAGGCGACGACGCCACGCCCCTCCTGAGGGACGTGACGCCGACGCTTCCGAATTGCTATCTACAGATTGCTCCTTAGAGCTTTTTTCTTCTGTAGTAACTTTTGCCATTTATTGGCTAATCTCCTCGGCTAGTCGTTGACACTCTGCGATTGCAGAATCAATGTCAACTGCTCCAGCGATTACTGAAGATAGTTGTTCTGTACATGCTGTACCGAATGCTTGCCATTCTGGAATACCAACAAACTGCACTCCACCAAGTCCTGGACGAGGTGTTGTTCCTGGGTTGGTTGGGTCAGCAGCAGCAATAGCATCTAGTGTTGGCTGAGCAAAGGCTTCAGCAGCAGCTAGGTACTCTTCATTCTCATAAAGTGCTGTACGTGTTCCTGGAGGGACTGCAGCCCATCCACCGTCTAGTGCTACAGCAGCATCTTCTAGATACTGTTCACTTGTAGCCCAGCTGACGAATTCCCAAGCTGTTTCTTTGTCTTCAACGAATTCTGGAATCGCTAGGTTCCATGACCATAGCCAACCAGAAGCGTCTGTTTCAGCTACTGGAGCCTGAACATATACGTTGTTGCCAACAACTGCTGAGTCAGCAGCGTCAAGGAAACTTGCACCTACGGTAGCGTCGTACCACATTGCAGTTCCACCGGCTTCGTAAAGCTCACGGCACTGGTTGAAGCTTGAGTTAGCAGCATCGTCCTGTCCAGCATCAGCTAGAAGGTCAACGTAGAATTCAAGTGCTTCACGGAATTCTGGCTGGTCAACTTGAGCAGCACCTGGGGTGCCATCTTCGTTAGCTTCCCACCATGTTCCACCAAAGGTGTTAAGAACAGTTGTGAAAGAAGCTCCAAGGTCACCCCAACCAGCTAGACCACGTAGACAGATACCTGACACGTCTTCTGAGTCGATTGCTCGGGCAGCCGCAGCTACTTCTTCCCATGTTGGGTTGTCAGAAAGTGGCTCTACGCCAGCTTCTTCAAATAGGTCAGCTCGGTACGCTAGGAAAGAGCTTTCCGCATAGAAAGGTGCTGCGAACAGGTCACCGTCTACTGAAAGTCCGTCACGTACTGACTGGAAAATTCCCTCTACGTTGTATTCTTCGTCTGCTTCAGCAAACTCTGTAAGCGGAGCTAGGTTTCCAGCTGCAGCGAACAATGGTGTGTCGTATAGACCAACCATTACAACATCGAAGTTTCCGTCGTCACCTGTTAACTCACGGCTTACTAGCTGACGGATCTGACCCTCATCTAGTGCAGTGTAGTTAACTTCGATTCCTGAATCTTCTGTGAATAGTTCAGGTGTTAATGCCTGAATGTCTTCCATCTGTGGGTTACCACCGACGATTGCTACGTTGATCGAACGATCTCCGTCGCTTTCGCCGCTTTCGCCACCCTCGCCACCTGCTTCGCTATCTCCATCGTCGCCGCAAGCTGCAGCAATTAGGAATAGAGAAGCAAGAACGGCAAGCAGTGTCAACAGCGGCTTTTTGCCTTGCTGTGCTTGGTTCATGTATCTAATACCTTTCATATACCCGAAATAATTTAGACATCTCGAGTGTTGCCGACTATAGGCAGCTCGTCTAGGCGTGTCAATTCATTGACATTTTTGTAACATTCGAGCAGTAGAACTACCCAGCGAGTGCTTTCTCAACAGACGCTTTTGTGCCTTCAGAGCTAATTTGGCTTAATGCTTCATTTACCTTTGTTACAAATCCTGCATTCTTGCCAAGAGCACCGAATACCGGTTCAATCGCCAAAAGGCTCTCTACTGGAGTGTTGGTCTGTGCTGCAGCAATCAGCTCTTCTGAACGTGGATCGTTGATCTCAATTGGCTCGCCTCGTTCGTCTTTGGCTTGCAGATATCTAAACCAACAAGCTATGGCCAATACTGTCAGATCAATTTTGGCTCCCGTTTCCAGGTGGCCTGTCAGGAAAGAGAATACAGCATTGGGGATCTTGGTTGATCCGTCCTCTGCCAGCCTCTGAATTTGATCAGAGATTGCTGGATTAGCAAATCGTCGCACCAAGGTTGGTCGATATTCAGATAGATCCATTCCAGGAACATCTGGCACAGATGGCAATACTTCTTCTTCCATATACCTACGCACGAACTCTTCGACTAGTGGATCTGCCATGGCGACATCAACTTCTCGGTAGCCCATTAGATAAGACATGTAGGCAAGCATCGAGTGACTTCCGTTTAGTAGGCGAACTTTCATAATCTCGTATGGCTCAGCGTCGGGCACAACCTGGACGCCGACTTCTTCCCACGAGGGACGTTCGTTACAGAACTTATCTTCTAGAACCCACTGAATGAAGTCCTCAGAAACAACTGGATACTCGTCAATAATGCCAAAGTCGTCTCGGACCATGTCTTTAATTGGTTGAGTAGTTACGGGCGTGATTCGGTCAACCATTGAGTTGGGAAACTTGACATTAGCTTTAATCCACGCAGCCAAGTCGGCGTCGACCAGCTGAGCGTATTGAAGAACTAGTTTCTCTGTCAGCTCACCATTTGTTGGCAGGTTGTCGCATGACACTACGGTGTAAGGATCGACACCGGCATCTCTTCTTAGCTTTAGTCCAGCAACTATGTAGCCCAGTGCAGATCTCGGAGTGTCTGGAGACTTAAGGTCGCCAGCGATTAAATCGTTACTCTCATCTAGATTGCCTGTCTCGTCATAGCTGTAACCCTTTTCAGTTATTGTCAGCGATAGAACTTTGGTTGCAGGATCAGCCAGTCGTTCCAACACAACAGCTTGTTCATTAGGTGCCAACAATACCTCGTTGATCGAACCTACTACCGTGAGGTTGTTCTCTGAGGTGCTCCTCATTAATAGGGAATATAGGCCATCTTGTTTGCGAAGCTGCGAAATCTTGTCCTCATCTTGTGGCATCAGACCAACCGCACAAATCGCCCATCCAGAATCGCTCTTGCGATTTAGCTGATCTAAGTAGTAGGCCTGGTGTGATCGATGAAAACCTCCGAGGCTCATGTGGACGATTCGGTTCTCTCCCCCTCTGTTGTATAAAGGTGGGTTTGTCTTCGGATCGAGCGACTCGAGCGCCTCTGTTGAAAGTTCGATGGGGTTGGCTGTGTTTTCCATTACGTGACCTTAGACCAAACTTGGTATGGACACAAAACGAACCCAAGCCTCCGCAGATTTACTGCTACAATTTCGATCATGAGATTTGGTATTGATATGGGCGGAACAAAGATTGAAATTATTGCCCTTGACGACGACGGCAACGAGCAACTACGGGAACGTATCGCTACAAATAAAGAGGACTATGAAGCCAACGTAAAGAATATGGCAAAGCTAGTCTCCGATGCTGCCAACAAGGTTGGTGAGCAAGGAACTGTGGGCATTGCTACGCCGGGGTCTCTAAGTTTAGAGACCGGACTGCTGCAAGGTTCTAACGCAACCATCTTGAATGGCAAGCCAATTAAACAAGATCTTGAAGCCGCTATGGGTCAAGAGATTCGAATCGCCAATGACGCTAACTGTCTAGCTCTTTCCGAAGCGACTGACGGCGCAGCCGCTGGTCTACCAATCGTGTTTGCTGTCATCGTAGGTAGTGGGGTTGGCGGTGGGCTGATTGTTAACGGACAAATTGTTGAAGGGGCTAACTCAATTGCTGGCGAATGGGGGCACAATCCTTTACCAGATGCCACCGAACGAGAGATACAAGGTCGGCCGTGCTACTGCGGTCGCAGACAATGTATAGAAACATGGTTGTCAGGAAACTCGTTTACTCGAACTTTTAAAGGAGAGATTGACAACGTTGACGATGATGACCTTCATGCAAAACTAATTCTTGACGCTATGCGCGCTGGAGACGATGACGCAAAAGTTCACTTCGGCAAGTATGTCGACCGAATGGCAAGAGCCCTGGGTTCAATCATTAACGTTGTTGATCCACACGCTATTGTCCTCGGCGGTGGAATGTCCAACGCTGATGAACTGTACGACGCTGTACCTGAAATTTGGGGACAATACGTCTTTAGCGAACATGTCTATACCAAGCTTCTAAAGAGCAAATTTGGCGACTCTTCTGGCGTTAGAGGAGCCGCTTGGCTTTGGCCTAAAGACTAGGTAAAGCTGATTGGGGCTGAACCAAATCTGCCACCGAAGCGCTCACACCAGATTTCAACTGTTGAGAAGACACTTAGGTCTGTCCCAGCTGGAACTGCGTAATTTGACGATCCAACGTTATTCTGCAAGTCACCAAGGCTGATGAAGTCGCCATTGTCGGCACGCAAATAAACCTTAAGGTCGGGACCGTTGTCGGTTACGAAGTCGTCTAACAAGAAGACTCTAGTTTCGCCGTTAGCAGTCAGGATCTGAGTTGATCCAGCAGCGTCGTATGCAGACGTACCCGAGAAGCTACCACTACCTGAAGTTGGCTGAGCCGCCGCTTGGGTTGTTGGAGGTTGCGTAGTTTCGGTCTCTTGAGTTGGCTCGGTTGGTTCAGAATCTTCATCAACGACGGTTGTGTCGACTGCATCACTGTCCTCGTCAGTTTCAGCGCCAGGGTCAACAACCGTTTCCGCTATATCGCCGTCTTCGGTTCCGTCGGCGCCAGCGTCAGCATCGACTGTAGTCTCAGTTTCGCTTCCTGCCTGGAATGATTCAAGAAGGTCCTGGTTTGCAGCAATTTCCTCTTCAGACGCCTCGTCATCAATAAAAGCTGCCTGTATCCCAAAGAAGCCAAATGCCAGCCACGCTACAAAAGCTGTACCCAGCACTGCGATAACTCCAAAGATTCCTTTGTTATTCTTTACAAGGTCAAATATTTTTCCCACGCCATACTCCTCGGTTGGTAAGCACAATCATTTCAACGACCATTATCAACATAGAGTAGGCGACGACTATTCCACATTGGCAGTTTCGCAATATAAGTTCATAGAACTGGAGTATTACTCAGTTCCTCGGCCAAAACAGCAAGAATCTGCAACCGGCACAGCAAGGCGGCTGCAGATTCTGTAGTTGGTAATGCTATTAAGCCCAACCGACCTGAAAGATCGACGTTCTTTTTCTAGCACGATCACCAGGCCTCGGGGTGGAACTATTCCATTTCCTCCAAAACTCGTCCGAACCTAGTGCTGAACTACACAGGTCGAGATGCTAGCGTACGGATATGGATGGATCATTTGATAGAGATATGGATTACATCAGTGACAGAATCGTTGCCGATGGGTCGGGTAAGTGGCAAGTTGAGGCAGACAAATATCGATTGGTCGTTGCGCATGCTTGCCCTTGGGCGAACCGCTCTCTAATTACAGCAAAGCTATTAGGGCTAGACAAAGTAATTAGCATCGGCATGACTGGGCCCCTTCATGATGCCTCTAGCTGGAAGTTTCATCTTGATCCCGATGAGAAAGATCCGGTGCTCGGAATTCATAAACTCCAAGAGGCATTCTTTAATCGCTACCCTGACTACCCCAAAGGAATCACCGTCCCTGCTATTGTTGACATCGAATCAGTCAGTGTCGTCACCAACAATTTCTTGGATATAGAAAGAGACTTCTCTACCGAGTGGAAGGAATTTCATTCTCCTGATGCTCCGGATCTGTGGCCAGAGGAACACCTCGATGAAATCGAAGAATTGACTGAGCTGATTTTTCATGATGTAAACAATGGTGTGTACAAGTGTGGCTTTGCCTCAGAACAAGCCCCTTATGAAGATGCGTATGAAAAGCTGTTCTCCAGGCTGGATTGGCTAGAGGAGCGTTTGTCAAAGCAGCGTTACCTTGTTGGGGATTCGATTACGCAAGTAGATATTCGTTTGTGGACTACGTTAGTGCGCTTTGATGCCGTCTATCACGGTCATTTCAAGTGCAATCGAAACAAGATCATCGAGATGCCAGCCCTTTGGGGTTATGTCCGTGACTTGTACCAAACCCCAGGTTTTGGGGAGACTATTGACTGGTATCAGATCAAAGCACACTATTACGGAGTGCATAAGACCATCAACCCAACTGGCGTTATCCCGCTGGGCCCGGGTGACCCAGGCTGGGACACCCCTCATGGTCGAGAATCACTGAGTTAATTGGTTACCTTCTCGGTTATGTTACTCAACTAAGCGTCAAGGGTGCCAACCCGAAGCCAACACCAAATGGTTCACACCAGATATCGATTGTGTTGTACTTGTCAAGATCGACGTCTTCTGGAATCTCGTAATTCTGGTTACCAATGTTTCCTTGTAGGTCGCCAAGGATAACAAATGTTCCGTCGTCGGCTCGAAGATAGACCTTCAATGCTGGACCGTTTTGTCCTTCGAAATTTTCAAAGCGAAGCACTCGCCTACCTGTTCCATCAGCCAGCACCAGTGCTTGACCTACAAAGTCATAACCGTTTACTCCAACAAAGTCACCTGAGCGCTCAATAGTGATCTCACCTTCCATCTCTGGGAAGTCTTCATCGACTGTGGTCTGGTTAGCGTCAGCATCGTCCATGGCATCTTGGAACTCGACAGAGTTGAAGATCTCTTGTAGTTCCGCCTGGCTTAGCTCTGATACTTGACCTGCACCACCGTCTTCTACAACATCGTCAATGAAAGCGGTCTGGAATCTGAACACGAAGAAGGCTAGGTAAATGGCAACACCCAAACCCAACACTCCTACGATTGCTACTATCTTCTTCGTTCCTGCTGTCATTGGTTGGTCTCCTTCGTACTGAGCATAGGTTAGTTAATGCCTTCTCGCCTTTGAATGACTAAACCAACTAATCGCAGCTTCCTTCCACCCATTCAGAGATTCCTTTGTCGCTTGGAATATTCTCTAGCCTCGTGTTCGAGAGAAACGGGCGCCAGCTTTTATATATGTTTCTGAGTGGTTCTTATGTTGCTCCTCATCCCAAGCTACTTGGCGCAACATATCACCAACCGTTTTGTGGTGGCCATAATCATCTTTGTACTTCGATTCCCAAGGTGTCTCGTCGAAGTCGGGGCGTTCTTGGACAAACTTTGCATAAGTCAACGCAGCATGTGTTTCAAAGTCGGCGTTTAATTTGTATGACCACTTTGGGTAGACAACGTAAAGAAACCAAGACAAGTGGTAGTAAAGGAATGACATAACTTGTGGAAACAGTTTGTCTCGCAAGAACCTACGCTTGTATCCCTTTTGCTCACACATCTCTTCCATAATCAACAAATGCCAGAACTCGTTGTCTTGTTCGTCTCTCGATGACAAAACACGGTCTTGGATCTTTCTGGCGAACCGGTGATCTCTATGGTTTTGGGTTTGTGCGATGTGACCAACGTGTTCCCAAGCAAAGTATGGCACCCTTGCGACTAACTCAAGAAAGGCAAAGTATTCAAAGCTTCTACCTTTGGGAAATAGCATGTCAGTTGAAGCAAACAGCAGCTTGGCTGGGAGGCTGTAATTGGGCTTTGGCCACTCCAAATAGCGTTGCTGGTGCTCTCTTAGTTCAGCCGGAGATAAGGACGGGAACGCTGAACCTTTCTCTTTAGACCCTTCGGGTCGAGTATTGCTTAAGCCCATAGTTTGATCTTACTTTGTCCTACTCGGGGTATCGATACAATAACTGTCAGAGTTGAACCAGATAGGCTCTGATAAATGGGGCCACAGAATGCTTTGATTCCCGAACTATCAGTGACAGACCTGTCTAAATCTATCTACTTCTATTGTGATGTGATTGGTTTCAATCTCGAGTACTCGAGACCCGCTGAGGGTTTTGCATTCTTAAGCTATGGTGGCTCTCAATTAATGTTGGATCAAATTGATCTTGGCAGGACTTGGCAAACCGCAGAGTTTGAGAAACCATTGGGCCGTGGCATCAACTTTCAGATTCGTACAGAAAGCATTGAACAGCTACAGCAGCAGCTCATGAGTGCAAATATTGATCTGTTTATGGAGCCTGAAACCAAGTGGTACGAAGTCGATGGCCGAGAAGTAGGCAATCGACAACTACTCGTGCAAGACCCTGACGGCTACCTTCTCCGCTTCTTCGAGGATCTGGGCAGCAAATAGCTATTTCGATGCCGTCCCGGAAAGCTTTGCTGCGAATTCAGAAATCGAGTTAGCAAGCTTAAAGTCGAGGTCTGTTATCTTGTCGCCTACATCGTGGGTACAGTATGCAAACTCGACCACATTCCAAGAGTTCGACCATCCCGGGTGATGGTTCTGTTTCTCTGACTCGATCGACACCATTGTGACAAAGGCCATTGCGGTTTTAAAGTCTGCGAATTGAAACCGTGCACAGAGCTTGCCGTCTGAAACATGCCAGTCAGACTTAGTCTCTAGCTCTTTATCAATTTCGTCTTCGGCAAGTACAACAGCCATAAAACATGCTCCCTTTTCAATAACTCTAGCCAGAGCTGTCAAGATAAGAGTTAGATTGTGGTCATGTCAGAAGCGATCGTAATAATGATTTTCGCTATTTCCACTTTGTTTCTTTGTGGTTTGATCTGGACTATCCAGATAGTGCACTACCCACTATTCTCAGATGTGCTGGCTGGCACAGGCAAGACCGCTTTCCATACTTATCTCGAGGCTCATAATAAGAAGATCACGAATCTTGTTACTGTTCCGTGGGCGATTCAAGGACTCAGCGCGCTGGCGCTCAATCCACTCATTTTCGATATCAGCTGGGCTGCAATGCTAGCCAACTGGGCTCTGTCTGCTCTTCTGCTGGTGAGCACACTGTTTTTACAGATTCCGATTCACACTCAACTACTTGATTCCCCTACCCAACAACTAATTGACCGCCTTGTTTTAACTAACTGGGTGAGAACTGCTGGTTGGACCGGACAGGGCGCTATAGCTGTGTTCTGGCTGATTTGATCTGAGATGTCTAACTTTCCACCAGGCTTTGTCCACCACCAGGGTTTCTTCAGCGAAGCTGAACAACGAGACTTGATCGACCAAGTTATGGCTGCAGAGAAGCTAGCCCCTTTCTACGTTCCCACAATGCCTCGCTCAGGCACTCCAATGTCGGTAATGATGACAAACATGGGTCCGCTTGGTTGGTTAACCGACAAAGATAATGGTTACCGCTACCAAGAAACACACCCTGAGACCCATGAGCCATGGCCTGAAATACC
>CALJAE010000121.1 GCA_938028175.1 uncultured Acidimicrobiales bacterium | reverse complement strand
ACGATGGTCTTGGCCTTAGTGACGTTGTGTCTGGGCAAAGCTCGTTGGCCGATGCAATTGAGAAACTGGAATTAGATCCAAACCTTCATCTTCTAGGTGGCGGTACCTCAACCAGTCGTCCTGCTGATGTCTTACAGAGCGAGGCATTCGGAAGAATGCTAAACGCAGTAACTGCAGACTATGACTTAGTCCTAATCGACTCGCCTGCAGTACTTGATGTGGCAGACGCAGTAGATATTTCTCGATTGGCACAGGCAGCCCTAATGGTCGTTGACTCTAATAAAGAGTCCCGCAAAGATATCGCAGCAGCGATTGCTCAGGTGCGCAACGTAGGTACTGATATTGTCGGTGTAGTCGTAACCGAGTAGTCGTTATATGCAGCTCTAGAGCGGATCAAATGAGTTCGTGATCGGAACTCGACGGTCAACGCCGAATGACATTTTAGAGACTCGCGTTCCGATCGAAGATTGTCTTCGCTTGTATTCGGCCCTATCAACGAGGCTAACAATACGTTTTGTGTGATCGAGATCGAAGCCTCGATTCGCAATCTCGGTGGCCGTCATGCGTTGCTCGATATAGAGCTTCAATATCGAATCGACAACGTCGTAGTCTCCGAGAGTGTCTTCGTCCTTTTGGTCCGGTCTTAGTTCTGCTGAAGGAGGCTTTGTGATTATGTGTTCTGGTATTTTCTCATCAAAGGTCTGATTTATCCAATTTGCAAGCTCATAGACCTGTGTCTTCCAAAGATCACGAATCACGCCATAAGCCCCAACAGTATCGCCGTAGAGAGTGGAGTAGCCGACGGCAGCCTCTGTCTTGTTCCCGGTGGCGAGAATCAACCAGCCTTGTTGATTAGAAAGAGCCATCATGGAGAGCCCTCTGATCCTTGACTGGAGATTCTCGTCGGTTATTGATTTTAATTCTTCTCCAACCGAACGAGTCAAAGTGTCTTGAAGCTCAGAGTGGACTGATGCAATGTTCAGTTCGGTGATAGTGCACCCTAAATTGTTACACAGCTCTATCGAGTCAGAAATAGAGTGATCTGAAGAGAACTTTGAAGGCAAGGTGACCGTGTGCACATTTTCGGGGCCTAGTGCTTTAGCGGCGATATAAGTTGTCAGTGCCGAGTCAATGCCGCCTGAAAGAGCGACTCCAACCTTGCTGAATCCGTTGTCTTGAACGTAGTCTCGTAGCCCGCTAACAGAAGCAGCAAAGATTGCTTCGCTTTGCGAAAGCTGTGAGGGGTTCGAAGTGGCCGATTTTGATGAGTCCGAGAGCCAGTCCCATACGGCGAGTCCTTCGCTAAATTGAGCGACATCGGCCACTAAGTTAAATCCTGGCCCTCTGGCGTGTGAGCTTCCATCAAAAATCAGTCCGTCTTGGCCGCCAACAATATTCACATAAGCGAGACCAATACCCAGCTCGCTGACCCTTGCATCAAGCACAGCTGAACGCTCAGACATTTTGTCGATGTTATAGGGAGACGCATTTACAACTGCAATTAATTCAGCTCCTTGTTCTTTCAAGGATCTACAAACAGTTGCATCTTCCCAAATGTCTTCACAGACCGCCAAACCGACTTGATGACCAGCAACTTCAATCACACATGCTGGTCCGGGTGTGAAATATCTCTTCTCATCAAAGACTTCGTAGTTAGGGAGTTTCGACTTGTGAGATATCTGTTGAAGTCTGCCGTCACTAAACGCATAAGCGGAGTTGTGTAGCTGGTTTTTGTCTTCTCCGCGACTCACTCCACCGACTACTATCGTGATTTCGTTGGCCAGGCTGGCAATTTCGAGCGTTGCTCGGATGCTATCGTCGACGAAATGGCTATTAAATAGTAAGTCCTGAGGCGGATAACCAGATACGGAGAGTTCCCCCAAGCAGATCAGGTCACATCCCTCTGCCTTAGCTTGTTGAGTCAAGTCAGCGATTTTCGCTAAATTAGCTGCAAAGTTGCCCATTATTGGGTGAAATTGAGCCAGGCCGACTCTTATGCTGGTCATCTCCTAACAGCATAGCCTTACTACGAAATCGCCTGAATATAAAGGTCAATTTAGTTGCACAGTGCAAAATATGTGACAGATCTCTAGTAATCGGTTAGCCTATTTAAGTAGGCCGATCTCAAATTGGGCAAACTGTGAGTCGGGAAATAGAAGTTAACCTTATTGGTTGAGCTGTTATGGGTACTGAAAACTTAGACAAAGGCACTTCGATAAGACGAGGTGTGATTGGCATAGGTCTATTTCTCTTTGGGGTCCTTCTGTTTTCGATCACTTCTGCAGCTGCACAGTCAGATGAAGAAATAGAAGAACAAAACAGTCAGCTTTCTGAACAGCGAGAACAGCTTGAAGCTAGAAATGTTCAAGTTCAGTCACAGATCGCCGGTAATCAGCTGAGCGTTGAACAACTGACCGAGACTCTTGAGAAAATTGATCTCCAAGTGAATCAAATCTCTTCGAAGGTTTCGGCAGAAGAAGCTAAGTTAAGTTCAGCGCAGCGAGAGATAACTGAGCTCGAAGAACAATCAGAAGAACATCGAGCCGAGATAGATATTCTGGAAGACCGTATCCGTGACCAAGCTATTTCTGGCTATCAAATTGGTGAGGGAGCAGAATCTGAGGGCGATGACCCAGCAGCTCAGAGCAGGGCTCAAGAGATTCTCCAGGTTGTAACTAGTACCCAGGCCGAAGATATCTCCCGACTCGATGACCTTGTAGTTCAGCTAGAAGAACAACAAGTCAGAGCAACTATTTTGGAAGTTCGAATTGAACAGAGTAGAGAACTTCTGGAGTCAGATAGACAAGAGTTAGAGCTAGCTCGTGAATCTCAACAAGAGATTGTAGACCAAGCTGAAGCAGTACTTGAAGCCCGACTAGCGGAGGCTGCTGTACTGGCTGATAGAGACTCTGATCTGGCCTCTCAAATCGAAGAGAACACAGAGGAACTGGCAGAACGTGCAGCGGCCCGTGCTGCCACTGCATCGTCTCCTTCGTCATCTGAACGATCATCTTTTGAAGCCCCCGGTGTTGGAGAGATCGTCAACGTACAGGGCATTTCGGTCCACGTCAGCATTGCTGACGATGTGGACCGACTACTCAACGATGCTCGAGCAGACGGAATCATTCTTGCTGGTTGGGGCTATAGAGATTCTCAACGTCAGATCGAACTTAGGCGCCAACACTGTGGAACCTCCGACTTTGCAGTTTATGAGATGTCGTCTTCACAGTGTTCTCCACCGACTGCTCGCCCGGGCTCGTCACAGCATGAGCGAGGACTGGCAATTGACTTTACTCTAAACGGTGGCTCAATTGGTTCTCGATATAACTCAGGCTTCCGTTGGCTTGACGCAAATGCGCATCGTTACGGTTTGAGAAACTTACCTTCTGAGCCTTGGCACTGGAGTACGACCGGTAGGTAAGCCAACTAGCTAGGGGCGTAAGTGTGAAATCTAAACTTTTGTTGCTGGCAGTAATCGCCTTGCTAGTAGTTGTAGTTGCGAATTTTGCCGTTGTCTTTAGTCGCAGTAATGAGCTTCCAGTGGCGGAATTAACAGTCGGGGATTGCCTATCCGAGTTTTATGAAGCTGGCTCCAACTTTGTGTTCCCAGTTGAATGCTCTAGAAGCCATGTGCAAGAGGTCGTTGGTTCTAGCCCAGATATTTTGCAGGCAGAGCTTGCCGAGTCAGTTTCCGAATTTCCTGGGGTGAGTGAATTAAACGAGATTGCCACGGTACTTTGTATAGCGGAGTTCAATTCCTACACAGCTCTTGATTATGAATCCGCAGAGTTTCTAGTTACCGGCGTAACGCCTAACGCTGAAGCTTGGGAATCTGGAGATCGGGCAATTGTATGCCTTGCATCAAATGCTGACGAGTCGCCCATTGAGGGCTCGCTGGCAGCCTCTGCATAAAGGTTTATTTAGACCACCAGTAGATCGCGAGCGCCGGTGTCAGAAGATGGATGGCGCAACTTACTCATTGCTCTTGCCTCGATCTGACGAATTCGCTCACGAGTAAGATTGAAGTGTTCTCCGACTTCTTCAAGAGTTCTTGGCTCGCCTCTGTCCAGGCCGAATCTGAGTTTTAGAATTTCTCTTTCTCGTTCGTCTAGCGGACTTAAAAGCTTGGAGATCTCATCAGGGAGAAGGCTGTTAGCAGCGGTCTCAAAAGGGGAGTCAGCGCTACGGTCTTCGACTACGTCGCCTAGTTCTGCGTCTCCGTCTTCACGTAGAGGCTCAGAGAGAGAAACTGGCTCAGAAGCAAATCGGAGCGCTTCCGAAACCTTTTCTTCAGGCATCTCAACCTCTTGAGAGAGTTCTTTAAGAGTTGCAGGACGACCATGTTTAATTTCTAGGCGGGCCCTTGCCTTCTGGAGGCGGGTGAGGGTGTCACCAGCGTGAACTGGAAGCCTAATTGTGCGACCTGTGTTGGCAATACCTCTGGTGATTGCTTGCCTGATCCACCAGGTGGCATAGGTTGAGAATTTGAAGCCTTTTCGCCAGTCGAATTTCTCGACTGCGTGCATCAGGCCGAGGTTTCCTTCTTGAATAAGGTCAAGAAGGGGTAGGCCAGAAGCCTGGTATTTCTTAGCTATAGACACTACGAGTCGAAGATTTGACTGAACAAAGGAACGTTCAGCTTTACGTCCTTTGCGAAGGTCTCGCTTTAGTTCCCTTGTCTTCGCTGTAGATAAGTCAGTTTCAGTCTCTAACAGGAGAGATGCTTGCTTGCCGTTTTCTATTTGCTGTGCAAGTTCTACTTCATCGTTTTTTGTGAGAAGTGGATACTGGCCAATATCGGTTAGATAAAGGCGTACTAAGTCTTCTTCATCTCTTTCGACGCGATCAGCCAAGTCGGATCCCCACTAGTGGTCTTATGGCTTAATGTCCATTAAGCCGCTTGAATACGTATTTGCACCATATCGAGATGCAAACCAAATTTGTCTATATGGACATAAATTATTCTCTGCTCCGAACATAGCCAGTGCTCGCCCATTAATATTTCTACAGATTTACCCAGTGGGCTAGTTGTTGGAACACCCGCTTTAATTTAGCAAGGGCTTGAGTGAAAAAACTTCCGATACCAGAACCTGGATCGTTTAAATCAGAACAGTATCTTACAGAACACCTACAAGGTCTGTTCTCTGGCGAACCTCAAGCCTCGGAAACCTTCCGGGGAGGTCAAACTCAAGCAAATACAGTTCTTGAAGATCTTGACTTAGCTGGTTACGCCAAAAAGCGATATACCGCTTACCCTGCATCTGACCGTGGGGCTACAGCAGTTTCGCCTTATGTCAATGCAGGTCTCATTACACTTCAGCAGCTGTGGGAAAAGTCAGACCAAGTAGACGGCAACATCTCTACCGAGGATGTTGCAAGTTACCGCAACGAGTTGTTTTGGCAGGAATATGCGAGGCATTGGTTAGCCAGACTCGGTTCTGCGACAAACAACGGGACCAAACGAGAGATAGATGGTAACGAAGTACCTGTATCGCTAGACCGGCGCATGGGCTGTATGGACTTGATGATGGCCGAGCTTGAAGATGACGGATTCTTAGTAAATGAGTCAAGGCTTTGGCTTGCCTCTCACTGGGTCGCACAGGGTAATCGATGGCAAGACGGTGCTGACTATTTCTATAAGCATCTCCTAGATGGTTCGAACGCCGCCAACAGACTGGGTTGGCAGTGGGCGACTGGCGTGGGCTCTACAAAGCACTATAAGTTGACTCGCTGGCACATCGAGAAGCGGGCACAAGGCCTTTGCGCTAGCTGCGAGTTGGTGACAGAATGCCCTATCGAAAGAGAGTCTGCTGACCCTAAATTTGGGCCGGCAGAGGACCCTTTCCAGGTTGAATTCGATTCTGCAGCATTCGGACCAGCTGGTGTCCAGGCGAGTTCAAATGATATTGATGCAGTGCTTCTGAACCCGAGTTCTATGGGTGATAGCGACCCAGCTCTTGCTGCTAACCCAAATATGCCATGTATCTTCGTCTTTGATGAAGACAGTCTTGTAGGACAGCAGCTAGATGCTAAAAGGCTATGTTTCTGGACCGAGTGTCTAGCAGACTTAGCTCTTCGGAGGACTGTCGAAATTTACCGAGGAAGCTACGCCGAGCTCTTAGCAGATAGAGCCCTAGCAACCACCTTTGTTCCAGATTCTGAATCCTTGATGCAACAGCATGTAGGTAAATTTGCACACGTTTACCCAGCGTCGTGGCTTGTTAAACCCGGTGATGTTTCCGTTAAGTCATTTTCAGCCTGGGCTAAGGCCTCAAATATTGCAAACCTAAGTCATCTAACCTCTTTGACTAGCTCTTTAAGCGATGTTCAGCTACCTTAGAATATGATGTCTGAGGCGCACACAGTTCGACTTACTATTCCCTCGAAGTTCGACTACGTCGCCTGCGCCCGTTCAATAATTGTTGGAGCAGTTGAGGCCAGATCGAGTTTGGTGGCTGAACGTCTCGAAGACCTTATGTGGGTTGTGTCTGAAGCTGTTACAAATGCAATTGAAGCAAACTTAGTTACCGATCCTGAAGAAGTCGTGGAAATCCGATGTGATATCGAGCCTGGGCGAGTTAAGCTCAGCGTCGCCGATGCAGGTCCAGGGTTGCCTGAGTCGACGGAGATCCAAGATGTGAGCTCTGCTGCTCGCCTAGACAGAGAAGGCGCCATTGGGTTGCCGCTGATGAAGCATTTATCTGATGATCTGTCATATTCGTCGGACATGTCCGGGACCGTTATCAACCTTGAACTAAGGCAAACCGGGTAACTCTGGGCTGTTTTAAGGTCTAGATGTAGGGCTAAAACAAAGGCGAAAGAAACGAGTTTGTTCTTCCGATACTTACTGTATCCTTTAAACTTGTTTGGGCTTTAAAAGGTTGAGGTAAACAACATGTCTGCTGGAAATCCAATAAAGGTGCAGCCACATGCGTGGAGCGGTGGGGATTCACTACTGGCTAAGAAAGTCGCTAGACCGATGGTTCGGTTTATGTCGCAAGAAGCGTCTTCAGGGATCGTATTAGTGCTTGCAACCATAGCGGCCCTGGTCTGGGCGAATTTGTCGTTCGACTCATATGATGCTTTCTGGCACTACAAACTAAAGATCGAAATCGGCGGTTTAGAGATCCTTTCAGAAACCCTAGAGCATGTAGTGAACGATGGCTTGATGGTTATCTTCTTCTTTGTTGTAGGAATGGAGATTAAAGCTGAGCTCGTAACTGGTGATCTCAGAGAGCCAAGAGTTGCAGCCTTGCCAGCAATTGCTGCCGTTGGTGGAATGCTTGTTCCAGCACTATTGTTCTTCCTCGTTAATATTGGGCAACCTGGTGAAGGCGGTTGGGGAATCCCAATGGCAACTGATATTGCTTTCGCTCTTGGTGTGTTAGCGTTGATGGGTGACAAGATCCCTAAGAAGCTCAAATTGTTCCTTCTCACACTGGCGATCGTTGACGATATCGGAGCGATCTTAGTAATCGCTGTCTTCTACACCAGCTCGATTAGTTTCGGCTGGCTAGGTCTTGCTATCGCTTTGCTTGGCGCAATTATTGTTCTGAAGAAGCTCAGAGTTTGGTTCATACCTCTTTATGCGGTGATCGGTCTTGTAATTTGGTACGCATTCTTAGAATCTGGTGTTCATGCAACCATTGCCGGTGTGGTACTTGGTCTATTAACCCCAGCTACTGCTCTTATTGGGACTAATCCTCTCGAGCGTGTTAGAGATATTTTGGCAGGGGAGCAGCACAAAGATCATGTTGATGCCCTTCAGGTAAAGGAAGCTAACTGGACTGCCAAAGAGTCCGTTCCAGTGACCACGCGACTAACCCACCTACTAGCACCTTGGGCTGCTTTCGTCATCATCCCACTATTCGCATTGGCCAATGCGGGAATCGTCTTGTCAGGTGACGCAGTCGGTTCGGCGCTGTCGTCAAGAGTTGCACTCGGAATTGTGCTTGGTCTTGTCGTCGGAAAGCCACTTGGTATAACTGTCGCTACTTGGATTGCTGTTAAGACTAAGGTCGCCACACTTCCTGAAGGTGTGAACTTCGGTCACGTCCTAGGTGGCGGTGCTATCGCCGGCATTGGGTTTACTCTTTCGCTATTCATAGCAAACCTGGCGTTCGAAGGCCTAGACGATTCAATTCGTGAGGCTATTCTTAGCGAAGCGATTATAGGAATCTTGGCGGCTTCTACAGTGGCAACTGCTGCCGGTTGGATCATCCTGACTGTAACTGCCAAGAAGTCAGCGAAAAAAGATTCGCTGACTTCTTCTGAAAAGGCAGTTGCCGTTTAGTCAGCTGCTAGGCGTCTTGAAGTTCTAGCTCAGCATCTAAGTCGAAGTCTTCGTCATCAAATTCGAATTCAAAGTCATCTTCGTCGAATTCAAACTCAAACTGAGTTGGTGGACCAAACTGCTCTTCGAA
>CALJAE010000120.1 GCA_938028175.1 uncultured Acidimicrobiales bacterium | reverse complement strand
GACGAGACTGACGAGACTGACGAAGAGGATGAACCAGAAACCACTCCTACAACTGAGGTAGAAGAGGAAGAGGAATCAGGAACCTCAGAAACAGACTCACCGGTTCAACTAACTACAGAATCAGAAGGTCTTCAAATCGTTAATGCACTATCGAGCGATTCCATTGATCTCTACATCGATGGCGAGCTTGCAGTCGCAGACTTCAGCGCTGGAACACTTGCGGGTCCAGCAGACAATGGCACCGACACCTATACGCTGTCGGCCTTCGAAGCTGTATCTGACCCTGCTCAATCAGAAGCTGATAGAGATGACTCTGAGCTTGCGAGTGAGACAGTAAGTTTCAGTGCTAGCCCACAACTTGCATCGATCTCCGATACCGATGCCGGTGTCGAGATTAGCTCCGTGACTCTAGATACATCTCAAGTAGCTGCAGGCGAATCAAGAATAGCGATCTTCAACTTCACAGATTCAGAAGCTGAAGCGACGATCAACGAGTCGCCGTTGTCAGTTGATTCGGGCGACTCAACCACAATAGATATTGCCGACAGCTCGGCCGAAATCGACCTAAGCGTCGCTGGCGAAACTGAAACAGTAGGCCTAAATCAGACAGAGGGACAACTAACGAGCCTCTATGTATTCTCTGATGAAGATGGCGGAATTCAGGTATCTGAGTTGCGAGTCACAGGGATCGAGACAGCACCAGCTGCGGTACCTACTGGCGACAGTGGTCTAGCTGCGACAATGCAAACAAGCCTTCAGCTTGCGACAATGCTCGCACTACTCGCCTTCGGTGTCGCCCTGCTGAGGGGACGACGTGCTAAGACGACCTAGTCTTAGATTCGGCTGGACACTTATTGGTCTGGCTGCCTTAGTTGCAGCCGGATACAGTTCTCTTGCGGCAGCTTCCCCTGTTGGTGTTGAACCCGTTATTGAGACTGCCTCGATTGAACAAGGCGTTGACCTTCAAATATCTGACTTAACGGATCCTCAGGATCTCACCAAAGTTGCACCTGAAGCAATAGAGATCCCGAGCATAGAAGTAGACGCCGAAGTTGTGAGTGTCGGAGTAACCAGCGCTGGCGACTTTGACGTTCCTGGTGCTGAAGCTGCTGGCTGGTATCAGTTTGGAGCGGGCCCTGGCGAAAGCGGCAACATGGTAATCGCAGCCCATGTCGACTACAACGGTGTGCCTGGAGTGTTTTTCAGACTGCAGGAACTCGAAAAAGGCGACATAATCAGCGTTAAAGCCGATGGAGAATGGGTTACCTACCAAGTTGACGGGTCAGCCAGCTATGAACAGACTTCCCTCCCCAGTTCTGAGCTTTTTAGCCGCACAGGCGAACATTCTCTAGTTCTGATAACCTGCGGCGGCACATTTGATCACTCAGCAAGAAGCTATACGGACAATATTGTGGTTACCGCAACGCCAATTGCGGGCTAGACTGAGATAATGGCGCATCCACGAACAAGCTTGCGGGCTAACGAAAAAGTAATCCTCGATTCAAGACCACACTGGTGGTTTTTCGTTCGACCAATATCGCTACTCTTTGTTTCTATAGTCGTAGCTATCGTTGTTCTCTTTAGAGCCGACGAAGCTGAAATTGTCGCCCAGAATCCAAACGCAGGCTCATCTGAAGTTGATTTCTTGAACCAGAACAGCCGAATTGGCCTGGGAGAGAACCTAGATTCGATCCTGCAGATTCTGGCAAGTGCCCTAATACTTGCTTCTCTGGCGATTCTGATCGTGACCGCAGTCACTTGGTACTTTACACATTTCTTTGTGACCGACCAACGAGTGGTACTCAGAGCAGGTGTTTTGAACAGAGAAGGTGTTGAAATTCCCCTTGAGCGAGTAAATACAGTCTTCTTTGAGCAGAACTTCATTGAACGGATCGTCGGATCAGGTGACGTCTTGGTCGAATCAGCCGGTGAGAGTGGTGTCCAGAGGTTCTTCGATATTGCCAATCCTTTGGCAGTCAAAGATCGTTTAAGGAAGTACATCGATGCTTCACATCAAAAATCTAAGTCGCCGGGAGCTGTAAATGTTATGCAGCCCTTACCTGCACCAAAATCTCGGTCCATTCCAACACAGATAAGAGAACTGAGCGACCTACACGAAGCCGATATTCTGACAACTGAAGAGTTCGAGGCGAAGAAAGCTGAGTTGTTGGCTCGAATTTAGTAGGCTCTGGCGGTGAACAATTTTCGTCTGAACCCCCAAGTTAAACCCAAGCATTACAAGCTGCATCTTGATCTAGACCTAGACCAAGCACGCTTTGAAGGCTCTGCTGAGATTGAACTTGATCTAGCTGAGGATGCCTCTGAAATCATCCTTCACGCCTTGGAGCTTGATATTACTTCAGCCACAGTCATGTCTAATGGGAGCGAGATACCTCTGGGTGGCTGGTCGATTAATCCTGATTCGGAGACTGTGTCCTTCACTCTTGATAGATCAGTTACTGCCGGCTCTGAAACCCGCCTCAAAGTTGATTTCAACGGAGCTTTCAATTCAAAGTTAATTGGAATATACCTGAGCACTTTTAACGACGATGATGGAAACGAACACCGTATTGCCAGCACCCAGTTCGAAGCCCCTCATGCGCGCCGTGCCTTCCCGTGCTTTGATGAGCCAGAATTTAAGGCCAGCTACGAGATTTCACTAACAGCCGATAGTTCCTTGAGTGCTCTTTCTAACGGCAAGAACTTGGATGCTATCGATAACGGCAACGGCCGAACGACACATAGTTTCGAGAAGACAATTCCTCTCAGCACTTACCTAGTTGCCTTTGTTGTTGGACCGCTTGAAATTAGCGAACCAATCGACGTTAGAGGAACTGAGGTTAGGGTCGCGTACAGGCCGGGAAGAGAAGGACTTGACAGCTTCGCAAAGGATGTCGCTAAGTTCTCCCTCGATTACCTAACGGACTACTTCAATATCGACTATCAAGGCAACAAGATTGATTTAGTTGCGCTCCCCGACTTTGAAATGGGAGCGATGGAAAACCATGGTTGTATTACTTTCCGAGAGACTGCGCTACTGGTTGACGAAAGCCGAGCAACTCAGCCGGAACTCGAACGAACTGCTGACGTAATAGCCCATGAACTTGCTCATATGTGGTTTGGGAACCTAGTCACAATGAAATGGTGGCACGGTCTATGGCTAAACGAAGCCTTTGCCACGTTTGCCGAGATGAAGGTTGTAGACGCAATGTTCCCAGAATGGGACCGCTGGGGAAGTTTTATGCGATCCCGATCCGCTGCCTTTGAAACAGACGCAACATCATCCACACGCCCAATCGAGTTCAATGTGGAATCCCCAGCTGAAGCTGAGGCAATGTTTGACATTCTGACCTACGAAAAGGGCGCATCACTGGTCCGAATGTTAGAACAGTATGTCGGTGAAGATGCTTTCAGAGATGGCCTCCGCCACTATATGAACACGTTCAAGTTTGCCAATACTGATACCCCTGACTTGTGGAGTTCGATCGACTCCACAACAGACGGGGCTGCATCAGCAATGATGGAAAGCTGGATCTTCACTCCGGGCTTCCCTACCCTCGACTGCTCGGTCCAAGAACAAACCTTGACAGTTACTCAAGATCGAATCGATCTCTTGGGAGCAAATGAGTCCGAAGGCAATCCACAGTGGGTAGTACCGCTAAGTTATAGGATCGCTGCAGGACAAAACTCGCAGACAGAAAAACACTTACTCACTGAAGCCAGTGTTGATTTACAGATAGCAGACCCTAACTCGGACTGCATCATTGTAAATGCAGGCGGCGATGCATTCGCACGAGTTACTTACTCAGAAGATATGTTGGCAGCTTGCGCCGAAAACTTGGATCTACTCAGCCACGTCGAACGCTACAACCTAATTGACGATGCTTGGTATTCGGTTCTAGCTGGACGCAACTCTGCTGGCTCCTTTTTGACGCTCCTAGAGGCATTCTCTGCAGAAGAGTCTCG
>CALJAE010000119.1 GCA_938028175.1 uncultured Acidimicrobiales bacterium | reverse complement strand
CCCAACTGCTTGACGGAGGTCGACGGGAACATAAACTGATTCAAGTTTTGCCGCAGCGTGTGCAGCTAGAACTTCGGCTAGAGACTGTGGAGAAAGAACAGCTACTGGATCGCCGTCTTCGTCAATCTCGTCAACCGGATTTTCATGTGATGCAACAGAGAGAACGTTCACATGGTCACCGGGACGAATCAATCCTGCACCCCAACCAATTGGGTCAACAGAAATTGTTACAGAGACTTCACCATCTTCGAGAGCCGCAGAGAGTCCTGAGCCAGCACTTCGTGGACTTGCAAAGTCAGACACAACAAGAGTGTGTCCAATGCCGAACTCTGCCACTGCGACAAAGTCATCTAATATCTGGCTCTCTGGGTCACTGATCGCTCCACTTGGTGCGATAGCGGCTGGGACCGCAATCTCTTCGATTGACGTCAGCACCTGACTCTTACTGGCACCACGACTGAACGGTTCGCTAACAACAAAGACTGTTGTCGACTCACCGTCGGCCTGTGCATCGGACTGAAGGTTACTAATGAACCAAAACAGACCTAGTGCTGCGATTAGACCGACTACTGCGGCTATACCTATGCTTAATTTGCGAGCTCCCACGGGGATTCTCCTGACTTGAACAAACTTCCTACAAGTGGATAGTCGGCCGGTCAGGGCTCAATAATTAGAAAAGATTCAAAAAACCTGAGTAATTTTAGTTTTCACCTCAAGCTAAAGCTCAAAGCTACTATTCAGTTACTTCTTCGGCCTCTGGAGCTACTTCTTCAGCTACCGCTGGCGCTTCTTCAGCTGCTACTTCTTCAGGAGCACCTTCTGCTGCACCTTCTGCTGATTCGCCACCTTCAAAGTACTCTGCCCAAGCCTTCTCAGTTTCAGGATCGACCTCTGTAGGGCCAATGTAGTTACCTTCTTCGTCGAACGACTCGCTACCAAAGTGCTGCTGGTATTCTTGCGCTACCGCTCCACCTTCTGCAGCCTGCTTGATTGAGAGACTGATTCTGCGAGCTTTCAAGTCGATTTCGATGATCTTGACCCAAAGTTCTTCACCTGGGGTAACAACCTGTTCTGGCATTTCTACGTGATGTGCTGACATCTCAGAAATGTGAACAAGGCCTTCGATACCGTCGCCTACCTGAACAAAGCCACCGAATGGTACAAGCTTGGTAACTCGACCGTAAACAAGCTCGCCTACTTCGTGGCTTGATGCAAACTCTTGCCATGGGTCTTGCTGTGTTGCCTTGAGACTTAGACTGATCCTCTCTCGGTCATAGTCGATTTCTAGTACCTGTACGGTTACTTCGTCACCCACAGAAACTACGTTGCTTGGGTGGTCAACGTGCTTCCAAGACAACTCAGAAACGTGGATTAGTCCGTCCATGCCACCAAGGTCAACGAATGCACCGAAGTTAACTACTGATGAAATTACACCTGACTTGACTTCACCTGGAGCCAAGTTAGTTAGGAAGTCTTCGCGAGCTTCTTTCTGATTCTCTTCTAAGAATGCTCTACGGGATAGAACAACATTGTTGCGCTTCTTGTCTAGTTCGATGATCTTACAATCAACGTTCTGTCCCATGTATGGGTCAAGATCTCTTACTCTGCGGAGCTCTACCAAAGATGCTGGAAGGAAGCCTCGAAGACCGATATCGACGATGATTCCGCCTTTAACGACCTCGATAACTGGGCCAGAGACAACGCCTTCACGTTCCTTAATAGCTTCGATTTCTCCCCAAGCTTTTTCGTACTGGGCCTTGTTACGGCTAAGAATTAGACGGCCGTCAGAGTCCTCTTTGGTTACAACAACTGCTTCAATTTCTTCGCCAACTGAAGTAATTTCACTTGGGTCTAAATCGTGTCGGATTGAGAGTTCCTTTGAAGGTACTACACCTTCTGATTTGTAGCCGATGTCAACGAGCACTTCATCTTTGTCTACTCGAACAACTTTTCCAGTAACCAGCTGTCCATCGTCGATGGAGACCATTGAGTTTGTGTAAGCATCTTCTAGAGATCCTTCAAGGTCGTTTGCGGTTATCTGTCGCAGCTCGTAACCCCCGGCTGCTGGGTCTAGTTTTGTATCGGACACGAAATTATTACTTTCAAAAGCGCGCTGAGTACTTCTCAAGCGACTCTTCAGGCTACAGCTGCGCCACGAAAAATCAATCTTTAAGCACTATTTTGAAAGGTCTTAGCCTTTGGCATCAGCCCAAGTACTACCCGTTGCAAGGTTCACTTCAAGTGGGACCTTAAGTTCGAAAGCAGCCTTCATCTCCGCCTCAACTAGTTTCTTGGTCTCTTCCACCTCGTCTTGAGGGGTATCGATAATCACTTCATCATGGACTTGAAGCACAGTTCTAGCCACCATTCCAGCGTCTTTTAGCGCCTGGTCAACTCTGATGATGGCCACTTTGAAGATGTCTGCGGCTAGACCTTGGATCCCAGCGTTCATGGCTTGCCTCTCGGCAGCTGCTCTCACTGAAAAGTTTGGTGAGTGAAGTTCAGGGATCGCTCGCCGGCGACCAAACAACGTCACGGTGTAGCCACGTTCTTTGGCTTCTTCAACTGATGCATCCATATAGGCCTGTACTGCGGGAAAGCCTTCGAAGTATGAATCAAGTATTTGCTGAGCCTCCCCAGTCGGGATGTCCAGGCGCTGACCTAACCCGTATGCTTCCATTCCATAGGCAAGACCATAAGAAACCATCTTTGCATACTCACGTTGTTCTGCAGTCACATCTTCAGCATCAATGTCGTAGATCTTTGCAGCGGTCGCTTTGTGAACATCAATACCTGTTGTGAAGGCCTCGATGAGTCCCGGATCGTCCGACAGGTGGGCAATGCATCGCAATTCGATCTGGTTGTAGTCGGCAACGACAAGGTCTGATTTCTTTGATCCGGTAAATACAGTCCTGAACTGCTTCCCGAGTGAGGAGCGAACAGGGATGTTATGGAGATTTGGGTTTTCACTGCTGAGCCGCCCTGTCCTCGCCACAGTTTGTCTGAACGTTGCGTGAATTCGACCGTCATCTGAGACTGCGTCGATTAGTGGTTGACCATATGTAGAACGAAGCTTCTCGACTTCTCGATAGTCGAGGATCGATTCGACTATTGGATGATCTCCAACAAGCTTTTCTAGAGTTGCTTGATTCGTTGAGTAGCCGGTCTTTGTTTTCTTCTGAGGCTTAAGACCAAGTTGGTCGAAGAGAATCCGTTGCAGAACCTTGGTTGAGTTGACGTTGAATTCTTCACCGGCGTGTTTGTGGATCTGGGAACGTAAGTCGTCAACCCTGGATTCCATCTCCATAGCAAGACCCTTCAGGGCTTTTAGGTCAACGGCGATGCCGGTCCGCTCCATTCTTGCTAGTGAAAGTGCCAATGGAGTTTCCATAGTGTCCATTAGGTCAGCGAGCTCTAAGTCGTCGAGCTTTGCCGTTAACGCCTTGCCGAGCACAACTAAAGCTGCGACTTCAGTGTCAGCTGTGTCAACTACATCATCTTCCATATCCAACGAAAGTTGTCCACTTTCAGAGGATGAACCGGGAATGGCGATATCAGTATGTCTTTGACACAGG
>CALJAE010000118.1 GCA_938028175.1 uncultured Acidimicrobiales bacterium | reverse complement strand
TGGAGTTCAAGAGTGGCTAGGCTTCTACCTGAAGGCTCCACAAACGCCAGAAGGAAAACCAGTCGAACACGACATTCGTCGCCAGCTAGACGTTCTAGAGCAAAAGCTAGTTAGCTTCGCAGGAAATGAAGTAATCGACTTGACGATTCAGCCAGAGACGGCAAGCGTTTAGAGCGAAATGAACATGATAGTTATTGGAAGGCCCTGGCATGAGCCGGGGCCTTCTCTTATAGTCTGAGACCTGTGGATTCTCATCTAGAACAAGAAGTAGAACTAGTCGGAGCCGACGACTTAGACCATCTCTACAATTCAACATCTGCTATCGCCCAGATTGGCGAGAAGCTAGCCGAGTTGTGCACTGAGCAGACAGGTGATGGTAGCGACTTTGCTAAGGCATTGGTGGCGGCAGACAACATTGATGTGACCGGCACCCCTTATGAGGGGAAAGAGCCTGGCGACGTGGTTGAGTCAGTGCTCAGTGAAATCAACAAGCCAGTTCCCCTTGGCCCTCACATCAAAGACCTGGGCCTCGGTTAATTCAAATTCGGCCCGCAAGGCGAACTCTTTGAACTCGAAGGAATAGAAGCTGAGTCTCAGGTCCCTCACTACTACAACGTTGCCGTGATCTATGTTGAGCTTGTGAGCGGCGGACACCTTGGTTTGGCTGCGCACATGATCGAACGCTACGGAGACGTTGGCATGGTGGCCTTTGACACTTGGGTTCGAATTGCGCAACTAACAAGGTCTGCTTCATGACACGTCCACTCGTAATAATTGGCCCAACAGCATCAGGTAAAACCAAACTCGGGTTAGACATAGCGCAGAAAGTAGATGCCGAAATAATCTCAGCCGACGCAATGGCTGTTTACAAAGAAATGTCTGTTGGAACAGCTAAGCCGTCCGAAGAGGAGCAAGCTTTAGTTAAGCATCACCTAATCGATGTAGTTTCCGTCACCGAAGAGTTTGAGCTCTCAACATTTCAGCAGCTGGTAAACGAAGCACTCGCCGATATCGTCAGTCGCAACAAGACACCGATCATGGTTGGTGGCACTGGTCTGTATGTTCGCTGTGTTGTCGACGATTTAGAAATACCTCCCGCCGATCCAAAGGTAAGAGACGAACTCGATCGCAACTTCGAAACTCCTGAGCTCTGGGAAAAGCTAGTCGCTGCTGATAAAGCCGCAGCGGATAAGATCGAGCCCAACAATCGTCGCCGTATTTTGAGAGCACTCGAGGTTATCGAAATATCTGGCCGACCCTTCTCCTCGTTTGGCCCAGGTATGGACGTGTACCAAGAGACCAAATACTGCCAGGTCGGTTTAGAAATAGATCGTGACCTAATGGATGAAAGAATCGAACAACGATTCTGGAAACAAGTTGAAGACGGCTTCATCGAAGAAGTCAGGGCGTTAGCGGCTTACGAACTATCGGTTACTGCTTCGAAGGCACTCGGCTATGCAGAACTAGCCCAACATATAGCTGGCGAGCTAACAGTCGAAGAGGCCATCGAACAAGCAACAATCAGAACTCGACGGTTCGCCAGGCGACAGCAGCGCTGGTTTAGACGAGACCCCCGAATCAAATGGTTCGACCCAACTGATCCAGAGCTTGTAGACAAGGTTTATGAGTATTGGGGCGGGGAACCCTAGCTGGTATGGGGTGGGCGCTGAACGTCGGCTCAACTGTCAGCCACCTATCATCCCAACTCAGTTCGTTTTCTTGGATGTCACCGATAAGCTTCGTTTTGGAAAAGGCGGAATCATGTATCAAGCAAAAGAAGGTCAACTTTCAGTTCTAGATGAGGGAACTGCAGTCTTACATAATTACTTTATTGACCGTGCCGTTGAAATTGAAGCGTGGCTAGAACAGGTAGGTCCGGGTGCTGGCCCGGAAGAAGAGTTCCGCAAAGTGGTAAGTGATCATGGGACGTTTTGGCGTGATCTTGCCGACGAGGTGTGTTCAACTGATAGAAACCCAGAACTATTCAGGCATGCAGAGTCTAAGTTGAGGTCTCTCTTCACAAGATACAAGGCAACAGTACCTCTTTATTCAAATGCAGAACCAGGTAAAGACCTGCCTTCGCAGCGTTCTCGGCAGAGCCAACAAGTCGCTGCCATCGGCGGCAACGTTGTACATCAGCTAAATCTCTTTAAGTCTCTAAATAATGAGTGGAAGAGAATCTTACAGTTAGATGGCACTTTAGATTCAGCTGGCGAAGCGAGCGACATTGCTTTCGTAGAAGTCGCTGACAAAATTAGCAAAGGTCTCGAGCAAGCTGGCTATCCCACTACAGCCCCATCATCTGGCGATATCGACCAGAAGAGGCTGACTGTCTAGCCTGGTAGGCGTTTTTCATAAGCCCTTGCTGAGAGTTTCAGCTGCAGCGGTTTATAAAGCGCATCTTAAAGTTCTCTAAACGCTTACCCGTAGACTCACATGGTGGGCGAAGACAACCTTAAGCCAAAACTAGACGCTGACGGCAACATCATTTCCGATCATCGTGGTGCCTTTGGTGAGTTTGGTGCCACTGTCGAGCGCGGTTTTATCGATCGCTCGTTCCGTGAGAAAATCATCATCGTCGGTGTTATCTTGCCTGGCCAAACGGCTGAACAAGTAGAAATCTCGCTTGACGAGCTAGAACGGTTAGTTAATACAGCTGGTGCTGACGTAATAGAACGCATCGTTCAAAAGCGTGACTCGCTAGACCCTGCAACATATATCGGGTCCGGCAAAGTTAAAGACATCTACGAAGTTGCTATCGCTCATGACGTTGACACGGTCATATTTGATGACGAACTATCACCGGGTCAACAATTCAACCTAGAGAAGATACTCAAACGTTCGGCTTTGGACCGCACCGCTGTCATCCTTGATATCTTCGCCCAACATGCAACTTCAGCAGAAGGTAAGGCTCAAGTTGAGCTAGCTCAACTTCAATATCGTTTACCAAGGTTGCGCAACAAGAAGAACTTCTCGCAGCAGGGTGGTGGAATCGGAACCAGGGGGCCCGGTGAGACACAACTCGAGGTAGATAGACGCCGTCTCGAACGCAGGCTTCACAAACTTCGCAAAGACTTAACTCAGATAGAAGCAAAACGAAGCACACAAGCTAAAGCTTCAGAATCTGGAACTAACAAGAAAGTGTCGATCGTCGGTTATACCAACGCTGGTAAGTCATCACTATTGCGTTATCTGACGAGCTCAGACGTGTTAGTCGAAGACAAACTCTTCGCAACACTCGACTCAACCACACGAAAATACAAGCTCCCCGGCGGAGAAACAATACTGCTATCTGACACAGTTGGCTTTATTCGCAAACTTCCACACCAGCTAGTAGAAGCGTTTGCTTCTACATTGCGAGTTGCTACCTCAGCAGACCTGTTGGTTCACTTGGTGGATGGATCATCGTCTGAATCGCAAACAAACATAGATGCAGTTCACGAAGTCCTAACCGAAATCGGTGCAGGTGAAATCCCAACGCTGCTCGTATTCAACAAGATCGACAAAGCCGAAAGCACCACAGCGCTAGCTGCTCGGTATCCCGACGCTGTCTTTGTTTCTGCTGAGACAGGCGAGAACACCGATATCTTGGTCGAAAGAGTTGCCGAAGCGCTGCGAGGTCAATCGAAGCTCTACAAGCTGTTCTTGGATTGGTCAGACGGATCAGTTCTAGCCGAGCTTCACAGAGTTGCCAAAGTCAACGAGGTCGAGAGCGAAGACGAAGGAATGATAATTGAAGCCTTGATCGACGACCGTGACATTCCCCGCTTCGAGACATTCATAGCCTCGTCATCCTGACGGAAGTCAGGATCTGGATTCTGAATCAAGTTCAGAATGACGGGGTCGATGTTTGGCACAGCCAAACTCCCTTAGTGAGCGGCAACCCTATGGGTTGCTTGGCGAACGGCAGTGAACGATAGTGAAAGTCAGGATCTAGACTGTCACAATGTCTGGATTTGTCCCACCCCCTTACCCACAAGACCGCCTAAAGCCGCTAGCTGAGATTTGTGAAACTCACGATGGTGGCATGGTTAACCTAAGCATCGGTGCACCATATGTTCCACCGCCTGCTTCGCTGATGAAACTACTGGATGACCCAACTGCTGCTATGAAGTATCCGCCGAGTATTGGTTCGCAAGAGTTCAGAAACGCAGCTGCTCAATGGCTAACAAACCTTGGTGCCAGTGACCTTGACGCTGAAGGTATTGCAGCTTCAGTTGGCAGTAAAGAATTTGTCGCTTCGTTACCAGGGTTCCTTAAATTGCGAACGCCAGATAAGTCTACGATTCTGTATCCCGGTGTCAGCTACCCAACATACGAGATGGGGGCACAACTTGGTTCTTGTAAACCTGTAGCAGTAGCAACTGACGAACTTGGCCGAATGGACTTGGCAAGCATTGCCCAAAAAGACATTGATGACGCACTTTGTATTTGGGTCAACACGCCAAATAATCCAACCGGAGCCCTAGAAGACCTGCAAGCAGTTGTGGAGTGGGGGAGAGCTAACGGAATTCTTGTAGTAAGTGACGAGTGTTATATCGAGTTCACTTGGGAACAAGACGCAGAAACTATTCTCAAGTACGGCAACGATAATTTGTTGGCCGTTCACTCTTTGTCAAAGAGGTCAAACTTCGCTGGACTTAGGTCAGGTTTTTATGCTGGTGATCGTGAACTAGTTCATTATCTCTCTGAAGTAAGAAAGCATGGTGGGCTAATGCAGTCCGGTCCAGTACAGGCGGCATCGGTAGGGGCATTCAGCGACAACGGCCACGTGGTTGAACAACGTGCAATGTATCAGTCCAACCTTGAGAAACTGATAGATGTTCTTGGGTCGATCGGCGTCCAGGCTGAAATGCCAGGAGGCGGTTTCTATCTTTGGGTCAAAGCTGCGACTGGAACAGATTGGGATTTCGCTGAGCATCTAGCCACAGAATTAGGGGTCTTGGGTATCCCAGGCTCGTTATATGGTGAGGCTGGAGCGGGCCATATTCGCCTTGCAGCAGTTGTGACGCCTGACCAGATAGGCCTCTTAGAAACCAGGGCGAGCTAGGCCGAGCGACTCATTTTGGCTTCTAAAGGCTAGTTTGAGGCCTATTTTTGTAACTTAAGGTCAGTTTCAGACGTTTAGATATACGTGACCGAGACTTCGCAGTACCCAAATTCAGAGACCGATACAGCTGAAACTGAGACATCAGAAGCGGCCGACCGTCGTGACCCACAAACTGCGGAACAGGACCGCAGAGTGGATAGACGCTCAGCTCCTAATGGTGAGGCTGGCTTCGTCGAACGCAGAGGTGCTCAACTAGATCCGCTTCAGTACATGAACGAACTATCTGCAGCTCGCGAGGGTAAATCACGTGGCTTCAGTTATGGCAGAATCAAGTTGCGTCTCTATGATCTAGCAGCGGTAGGCATAGCGTTCTCTGCAATATCTGCGTTCATCGGTGGAGCTGAGTTAATTGCCGCCGGTATTTTTACGTTGGCCCTTTTAGTTTGGTTTAGTGTCGACAAACTTTATGTAGCTCGATTTATCTCGCGTCGCTCCGATGAATACCGCTTGATCACCAATGCTGTCGCTAAATCTGCTGCCACTGCCATAGTTGTATTGTTCGTCTTAGGCATGAGCATCAATCGAATAGCAATGGCTGTATTTGTTGTTCTTGCTTACTTGTTTGTGCTAGTAGTGCGAGAAGCGTTAAGGGCAAGTTTTCAACGTAAACGCAAATCAGGTGAAATCAAGCGCAACGTAATTGTCGTTGGTAACAACGATGAAAGTGAAGGTCTTGCAAAGATACTCGAGACTCACAAGTACCTCGGTTACCACCAGAAGGCCCAAATTGATCCGGCCACATTCTCGAACGTTAATGCGCTGACTCGTTACGTGCTTAAAGCATCACAGGAGCATGGCGCCGACAGCGTAATTGTGGCAGCGACTGGAATCGATCAGTCCCAATCGAACCGGCTCGTTCGAGACTTGGTAGAAGCCGGGATGCACGTTGAGCTTAGTTCGTCACTTGCTGACATCTCACCTGATCGCCTTACTGTTGGAACGCTTGGCAAGTATCCGATTCTCTATATCGAGCCAAGTCAACGAAACGGTTGGCGTCAAAAAGCAAAGAGACTATTCGACGTTGCTATCGCTTCGACTGTGCTCTTCTGCGCTTCCCCAGTGTTTGTGGCTGTTGCTCTCCTTGTCAAGTTCACTTCAGAAGGTCCTATTTTCTTCGCCCAAGAGCGTGTCGGACAAAACGGTGAGATGTTCAAGATGCTCAAATTCCGGACCATGGTTGTCGACGCTGAAGAAATTAAGGTAAAACTCCAAGAACAGAACGAAGGGTCAGGCCCACTCTTCAAGATGAAAGATGACCCGCGCATTACTAAACTTGGCGGCTTCCTTCGAAAAACTTCTCTTGATGAACTGCCCCAGCTGATCAACGTAATCAGAAACGACATGAGCCTTATCGGCCCAAGACCAGCTTTGGAATCAGAAATGAGTGAGTGGGACTTTGATCTATTTGCTCGCCTTCGTGCAAAGCCAGGGATCACCGGTATGTGGCAGGTCCATGGGCGATCATCTGCAAGTTTCGAACAGTACACACGTCTGGATCTCTACTACGTTGATAACTGGAGCCTTTTTATCGATATCTCGATTCTTATTCGGACAATTCCAGCGGTGTTGAAATCTGACGGAGCTTACTAGACAAAACATTTTGAACTAGGCTCTCAGGCATGAAGATAATGCTTGTATCAGGAAGCTCACGAAGTAATAGTCAGTCTCGTCGCGTTACCGACGAGCTCGCCCGTCGAATAGAAAATCGACAAGTAGAGACATCTACGGTTGACCTGTTTGAAACACCAATCTCTACTGTGTTGGACGATATACATACAGAGGGGAGTGGTGAAGGCGAGATCGTCGCCAACATAACTTCTGAAGCTGAGTCGGCTGACGGTTTTGTGATTGTAACTCCTGAATGGGGTGGCATGGCGACACCGGCGGTCAAGGCAATGTTTGCGGTTACCACGGGATATGCCCACAAGCCAGGTCTGATTGTTTCTGTCTCAGCTTCTCTGAACGGGAGTTATCCGGTGTCTGATCTGAGGATGAGTTCTTACAAGAACACCAAGATTGTCTATATTCCAGATCACTTGGTACTTCGCAACGTTGCATCCTTATATGGAGATGCTGAATCATCAGAGTCTAAATACATCAATGAAAGAACAGACTTTTCAATTGATGCTTTGATCGCTTACGCAGCGGCAATGGCGCCCATAAGAGACGAAGAGTTTTTGTACCAGGAGAAGTACGGCTTCGGAATGTAGCTACTACTTGCGTGACTTGCGACGGGAACGCTTGAAGTATGAGACAAATTGGTCAACAGTCGTTTGGTTGATCAGTTTGCCGATAGCTTCCATCGGAAGATCTTCAGTCGTATTAAAGCGGATACAAGACTCGCCCAGATCAAGCTCTAGACCTGCTTCTTCGAACTGGCCGACTAGCCAATCTTTAATCTCAGGATCAGCGTACATAGTAGTGAGGTATAGAGATAGGTGATCTTTGTTGGCAGCTAGGGCTGCATACATAAGTGGTTTGCCGTTATAAGTTTCTGCGAAAGTTTTGAGTGGCACTTCATAGGAGATCATTCCCCAATTCATGCTCTCGACAAAGCCTTTGTTGAGGTTCTTAATAATAAGAGCCCTAACTTTTGAGATCTCCTGCTTCTGGGCGGGATCCAACTCACTTAAGTACTCGTTTACACCTGTTGCTTTACTTCTCACTAATTCTCTTCTAGTTAGATGGCTAGTAGCTGCGGGCTTCATACTACTTGTTTTGTTTTGATTTGCGAGCGAAAAAAACTCGTCGATCTCTAAGCGTAGTTATTTCAACCTATTTACGTTTCTAACTTGACTTTGAGGCTATCCTTGGGCACGCAGTGAATAATTTGTTAGAAGTAACTGCGGATTTAATCAACCGCCCATCTGTCTCCTTTAACGAAGCAGAATTTGTCGATTGGTTAGAGTCTGAGTTGCTAAAACTTGACCATCTTGAGACAGTCCGCATTGGGGATAACTTAATTGCGCGCACTAACTTAGGCCGAGCAGAACGAGTTATTTTTGCAGGACATACCGACACAGTTGTGCCTATCGGTAATCAG
>CALJAE010000117.1 GCA_938028175.1 uncultured Acidimicrobiales bacterium | reverse complement strand
TAGAACACGATGACCTAGTTGAAGACTCGTCCGAGTCCGATGCTGGTGGCCACGATGACCACGACGAACATGCCACCTCGATGGGGGTATCGAACCTTAAGTTAGCAATGTGGATCTTCTTAGGTTCTGAGTGCTTGCTTTTCGGAGCTTTGATCTCGACATATCTTCTGTCGAAGGCGAACTTCATTACCGAATTAACCGCCGGCAATCCAAATGTCTTGGAGTCCCTAGAGACCCTGCGTGAGGTTGAGCCTGAGAAGTATGAGAAGGTAGTTAGCGAGGCTTCAGTTGAGCCAATCTTTGACATCCCGTTTACTTCGGCGAGCTCTTTCATCCTGCTGATGAGCTCACTATCTATGGTTCTAGCCCACTCGGCTATCTCGAAGCGAGACTACAAAGGAACAAGAGTATGGTTAGCAGCTACAGCTCTCTTAGGCTCTACCTTCATTGCGGGCCAGGTTGTTGAGTTCACAGTGTTCTTCCGTGAAGGTATCTTCTTCAACGGAAACCTGTTTGGTTCTGCTTTCTACACACTGACCGGCTTCCACGGGGTCCACGTAACTATCGGAATCCTCATGTTGGTCACATTATTGATCCTGTCCTTCAACGGCAAACTTCAATCAGATCGAGCCGAGACAGTTGAGCTTGTCGGCCTCTACTGGCACTTTGTTGATATTGTCTGGGTACTGATCTTTACCATTGTTTATCTGATCCCATAGGAACCAGTTATGTCAGCATCGCACGAAGAACACGCACATCCAGAAGAGAAGTCTTATTGGATTATTTTTGCCATTCTTGCTGTCGTTACAGCTATTGAGGTTGCGTGGAGCTTTATCGGGCTCGAAGGTCTGGCTCTTGTGTTACCTCTCGTCGCAATGATGATTGGAAAGTTCATCCTTGTTGGGGGCGTGTTTATGCACCTTCACTTTGACAATAAGGTGAACGGCAAGATTTTCACACTTGTCTTTGGAGCAGGTGTGGTTATAGCCACATTAGTTTTCTTGGTGGTTGCGGCAACATTCGAATTCCAGATTTAGGCGGCATTTATGTTCGAAACCTTGGTTCCCTTTGAGCTTCACTTAGAAGTCTGGGCGCTAATAGTGGGTGTCTTGGCGCTCGGTGTTTACACAGCTAGGGTGCTTCAGCCCCTTGCTATAAAGGCCGGCTACCCAGCGATCACTAAGCGTCAGAAGGCCTGGTTTGTAGCCGCTGTTGGATCAATGTGGATCGTCTCCGATTGGCCGGTACATGAGATTGCAGAGTTTAGGCTGTACTCGGTTCATATGTTGCAGCACCTGGCACTCTCTTTAGCTATCCCGGGCATGTTCTTGCTTTCGTTTCCGTCCTGGCTGTTTGAGCTCTTCCTCAATCCAGCAAAGAAGGGTTGGCAGGTATTTGAATGGCTTTCAAAGCCAGTCGTTGCCGCTGTAATTTTCAACGCTTTGACTTTGCTACTTCATTGGTCATTGGTTGTGCAACTCTCGGCTGAGTCTGGAATCCTTCATTTCTCCCTACATCTATTGATATTTGCTGCAGGGCTAACTATGTGGATGCCCGTTATCGGGCCGGTTAAGCAATGGCATCTAGCGCCAATGAACAAGTGCATTTATCTGTTTACTATGTCCATAGTTCCTACGGTTCCTGGCGGCTGGCTAGTGTTTGCCGAGGACGTGGTTTATCGTCACTATGACACAGCGCAGCGTCTCTGGGACATTAATGTTCTTACCGATCAGCAGGCAGCCGGTGTAGTCATGAAGCTAATAGGCGGATTCTTCTTGTGGGCAGTAATAGCCACGATCTTCTTCCGTTGGGCTAACTCTGAGCTTGCTAAAGATCGTGAAGAGCTGCATCAGAACCCTAGAGAACCGCTCAGCTCAGGGGTCTAGTAGGCGTAGCAGGCTAAGATCTGACTGTGGATCTTAATGACTTAAGAGTTGAGTACTCTAATCTAGGGCTAACAGAGGCTGACCTCCACGGCGATCCGATTGTCCAACTAGAGCAGTGGTTGGCCCAAGCCATTGACGCTGGTGTCACAGAACCTAATGCCATGGTCCTGGCGACCGTTGATGACAAAGGGCAGCCAAGCACCAGGAACGTACTGTTAAAACAGATTGACGATTCAAAGCTCGTTTACTTCAGCCATGCAGGCAGCAATAAATCCGAACAGATAGTGCAGAATCCCAAAGTATCGATCACCTTTTCATGGCTAGCTCTAGAGCGTCAGGCCCATGTTCGTGGTGTTGTTTCGAGTGCCCCCACAGCTGTGGCAGACGCTTACTGGGCTAAACGTAGCCGTAGTTCGCAACTGGGTTCTGCAATCTCGATTCAAAGCCAACCAGTTGCGTCACGAGAAGCGATGGAAGAAGCTTTCGAAGAGTTAGATGGCGCAAGTAGTGGATCAGTTCAGCGACCAGATACCTGGCTTGGCTGGCAAGTAGAGCCGACAACCATTGAGTTTTGGCAGGGAAGACCAAATCGCCTACATGACAGGTTTTTATATCAAAGGCAAGCAGACGAAAGCTGGGAGCTTAAGCGGTTGTGGCCTTAACGTCAGTTGACTGACCTTCAGCGTTTGGTCGCTTCAGCCAGCCAAGTGCCGCTAGCGAGACATTAAGCACTAGGAAAATAATGCCCAGCAGAGCGGCTCGACTAATGCCGATACCGGCTACTTCTGTGCGCATCCAAGTCACAACTTCGCCGTCTATGAATTCCTGAATAATAATTGGGCCTCTAGGGCGATTGATCGGATCTAGCTCCCACCAGCCAAAGTAGGCCAAATACAGGCCAGCTGGGATCAGGATTAAACCAGTTATCAGATTCATACGTGTCATGATCTTGCGGAATACGCCTACAACTGAGCTAGCACCAGTAGCGACGGCAACAGTCAGAGTGATTAATGCAGCGACCATGCCTGCAGCGAAAGATAGTGCCGTGCCCAGCTGAACTCCAAAGCTGGCACCAGGTGCTGCTCGAAGCCCGACTAGCAGGATTGGGAGCGAGCAGCCCATTGCGGCGATGGCATAAGTTGCGCCGTAGGCGAACATACCAGCAAAGGTTGTTCTGGTCTCCCCAGTCTTGATTTTTGGAAGCTTGATGTTGAGGTTAAAACCACTTAGCATTGCGATTCCTAGAGCGGCCAAGCCGAGTCCTAGTACAACGCTAATCCACGCTCTAGCATCACCGAGCCAGGCGTTAATACCTTGAAAAGAGAACGCTACTGGCAAGAATACTGCCAGCATTCCGGCTGACATCATCAGAGAGACAACTTGAGCCTTACTAATGCTGTGCCAGACACTACGCTGAGCGTCGTCTTGGCTTATGTTTAGAAATACGCCTAGATAGCTCGGTAAGAGAGCGAAACTACATGGGTTCAATAAGAATAAGAACCCTGCTGCCAATGCCGCTGCGCTGAATACTTCCATTGTTTATACCTCTGCTCCGAATTCTTCTTCAAGTATTTGTATTAGAGAATCATCATCAAGAATGCCCGAATGAGTCCTTAGTAGCTCACCGTCGGCAGACACAAACAGGGTGGTTGGCATAGCGCTCGAGCCGATGGCTCTACGAATCTCACTATTTGGTTGGAAGAACGTATCGTAAGAAACGGGTATTTCTTGGTTGAAGCTCAACCAGGTTGTCTCAGTTGAGTCGACGTTTATACCAACAAATTGAACTTGGTCTTCGACACGCAGGCTAACCTCATCAAAGTCTGGTAGCTCGGCTCTACATGGGCCACACCAGGATGCGTAGAAGTTGATAACTCGGGGCTGGTCAGCGAGGACTTCGCCGAATGTTGTGTCTTGCCCGTCTTCGGTTTGAACTGGGGTGTCAAATGTGGTGCCGAAAGCTGTGGTCTCGCCGTCGGAGTTACCAGGAAGAAGTATTGCTGCGCCGAGCGCTAGTACAGATAGACCTAAAACGACGAAGACAACTCGGGCCGCCCATACAGAAACGGCTGATTTGCCGTCTCCAGGGGCAGGGATAATTGTTGATTCTTCGCCTTCCATACCATGATGTTAACAACCCTCATGGTGGTGAAGATTCCTTATATTTAGAAATTTTCCCAATAAGAAATCACTGCATATAGGCTTTATAGCTGTGATCGTTATGCCAGAACTTCCAAGCTTCCCTGAAACAGGGCGAGTTTTTGGTGAGATCCGTAAAGTAAGGCTAGGAGACTGCAACGAAACGGGCAGAATGAGGCTTGATGCTTTGCTTCGATTTGCACAAGATTTGTCTGACGATGACACAACGTCTGCAGATATTGCCGCCGATAGTAACTGGGTAGTTCGCTCCGTAGTAGCGAAATGCTCTAAGCCAGCAATATATGGTGAGTCTCTTAATATGAGGACAGCTTGTAGTGGGCTGGGTTCTAGATGGGCCGAGAGACGAATTGAGATCCGAGGAGATCAAGGTTCTGAATATGAATTGGCTGTGATGTGGATATGTCTGGATCCCGTCACTCATAAGCCTAAAAAATTGAGTAGCGACTTTCTTGAGGTCTTTGGAGAGTCCGCTGCGGGTCGCAAGGTCAGAGCTTCAAAGCTACTTGATATCGATCATTCTGTTGATCAAACCCATAAGTTCTTAACTCGAGTATCAGATTTCGATGTCTTCGGACATATGAATAACGCAGCTTACGGGGCGTTGATCGAGCAATTAAGCCAAGGTTGGCTCGCAGGAAGCTTCTCGGCAATTATTGATTTCTATTCAGGTGTCCCAATAACAGACGAGGTTAGAGCCTCTGTAACAGCTGATGGCGACCAAAATAAGCTAGTTTTTTGGCATAAAATGGAACAAGCGGCGGCTGCGGTAGTCCAAAAAGACTAGAAATCTTTAATAAGGGCTTAACAAAGGCGTGCGATACTCATAACAGTAGAAGGCGATGATAGTTGTGTCCCAATAACACAACAAGGAGAAATCATGGACAAGGCAAAGGCAAGCAAGCTCGGACTAGGAACTCTAGGTATAGCGACAGCAATTGGTGTTGGCGCAGCGTTCGGTCCAGGTATCGCATCGGCACAAGTTGCAGATGCAGATGTCACCGAAGAATCAACCGAAGAGTCTTCACAAGATCGAGGCGAGAAGCGTGGCAACTTACGTGCTGCTAAGGGTGAAGTTCTTGAAGAACTAGGACTTGATGCAGACGTCGTAAAAGAGGGTCGCCAAGAAGGTCTGACTCTTGCAGAGATCGCTGAAGCGCAAGGTGTTTCAGAAGATGCACTAGTTGGAGCTATCGTTTCACAGATCGAAGAACTAGCTGAAGAAAACGATCGTGAGCTGGACAAGACAACTGAAGAACTCACAGAGAGTGTTACCGAGAAGGTAAACAGTGTTCGTGAGAAGCGTTCACGGTTTGGTAAAGCTGCGAAGTTTGGTGGAGAGAACAAACAACAAATCCGTGAAGCTATCCAGGCTGAGGACTTCGAGACTGCTCGAGAACTAATGCTTGACAACGTTGCATCAGCGCTAGAAGCTGGCGATATCGATGAAGATAGAGCAGCAGCGTTAACTCAGCAAATTGAAGGCAAGGACTTCTCTGAAGGCTTTGGAAAGCGCCGAGGTTCTCGAAGCAAAGCTACAGCTGAGACTTCTTTCACAGCCTAAATCTCTGGGGTGGGCTTAGAGAGTGCGGGGTTTTTGGCCTCTGTCCAGATCGGGCAGGGGTCAAACTCTTTTTGGGCTGTAGTTGTGCGATGTTTGCGAAGCAAACTCGGTAAGCGAGTGTAGCGAGCGGCGGGGTCAAACTCTTTTTAGGCCTTTGTATCTTTGAACAAAACGGTTCGGTAAAACTGTAGTTCTTTGATGCTTTCAGTAATGTCGGCTAAAGCTCTGTGATCAGCTTCTTTGCGAGGAGCTTTGTTTAGGGCTTCTGGATACCAGCGTCGAGCAAGTTCTTTTAGAGTTGAGACATCTACTGATCTGTAGTGAAGAAAGTTCTCGACTGTTGGCATCTGCTTAGCCAAGAAGCGGCGGTCCATTCCAATCGAGTTACCACAAAGAGGGACAGTTCTTTCCTGCTTAATGTGTTCCTTAAAGAAGTCGAGCGTTTGTTTCTCGGCCTCTGCAATAGTTAGCTCAGATTCTTTGATTCGATCTATTAGGCCAGACTTATTGTGCATATCAACGACAATTTGGTCCATGCCGTCAAGCAGCGCTTGATCAGCGCTCATTACCAACTCAGGCCCAGTAGCGACAATTTCGAGGTTGTCGTCTGTCACGATCGATGCAATCTCTACGATTACGTCTTTGTCGGGGTCTAGGCCCGTCATTTCTAGGTCAATCCAAGCAAGCAAGAGCTTCATCCTAGCCTCTCTGGTCGCCAACGTGGCCGTAAGCCCTGATTCTGGGTTGTGCCCCCAATCGCCAACGTGGATGAAAGTCAGGATCTGAGTTCATAGTCAGTCGAGCTCCAGCTAGGATCGTGACCGTGATAGAAGTACCAGTTAAAGTTCTCGATCCTAATTCTGGGGCAGTGGCTCCGCAACCAATGAGGGCTGGTGACGCAGCTGCAGACCTTCGAGCAGTAGAGCCAGCAAAGATCCCTGCCGGGTCATATGCAATGGTAGGCACTGGGCTTGCTGTAGCTATTCCGCCGACTGCCTGTGGACTGGTTCTACCTCGTAGTGGTCTGGCCGCTAAGCACGGCATCACATTGCTTAACTCGCCGGGCTTGATTGACTCTGGCTACCGTGGCGAGCTCAGAATTATTCTTTATAACACTTCTGATTCTGATTTCGCTGTTGAAGCAGGCGATCGTATTGCCCAGCTAATGATAATTGGCTTGGACAAGGTTTCATTTCTAGCAACCGATGAGCTCCCTGAAGGGATAGATGACCGCGGTGAAGCTGGCTTTGGGTCTAGCGGGGTAGCGTAAGGCAAAGTTCTGTAGATAGTCTGGCAGGGCATGGCGGTTAAGTTGGTGTACAGGCAGTGGCAGATAAATCTTGCAAAAGAGAATCTACCGAAGATTAAGCAGTCACTTGAACAACTCATTGATGATGTAACCCGTGTTGGGCTTGTCGACGCTATGGGTACTAGTCGGCTGGTAGAACCTGGCCCGGGGGATGTGATGATCCTTTACGCCTCAGTGTTGCCTGCGATTACCTCGGCGTTGTCACACACTGAGAGAATGGCAGATCGGTATGGGCATCAAATGATCGAGCTAAGGTCCCGGTCTGAGGTTGTTTACGATATGGCCCTGCGTCGAAAACAATCCGGAGACAAAGGACCTCTGTATGTGCACCCAGATGACGTAAGGCAACTGGCTGCCAGGCGGCTAAACCGGGTCCGCTTACTGTTAGAAGATCCTTTGGGCAGGGAGGATCTAGCACCTTATAACTTGGCTAGAAATATGTGTCTCGATCGTCTTTGTAGCCATTTGCAACGTCTTTCAGATGGCCAACCTCTTACTCGCTACTACAGTACTTACGAAAGGTTGGCTGGCCTCGCTACTGGCCCGGCCGGTCGTTCGCTCACTATTTAGTAGCTTTTTTTGCCAATACTTGGCTCCCTACCTACCGGTAGGTAGGCTGGGAGTATGGTACTTAACGCTGATCTAGATCTTTTAGGCGAACTCGAGCCAGTTGCAGAGAAACTGCTCGAGAATCACATAGCAAAAACTAAGGAATGGCATCCTCATACCTTTGTTCCTTGGAGTCGAGGTAGAGACTTCGAGCCAGACTATGAATGGTCTCCAGAAGAGTTCCCTCTTCCAGATGTTGTTCGAAGTGCGCTGTTTGTTAACATCTTGACCGAAGATAACTTGCCGTATTATTTCCGTGATATCGAAC
>CALJAE010000116.1 GCA_938028175.1 uncultured Acidimicrobiales bacterium | reverse complement strand
TTACCTTCAAGGTCTTCCGTTAACAGAAAGCGGTGGGGTTGCCGGTCTTTTTGGAACCGCTTCTAGTATCTACCACCTCGTAAATAATCTTGGTTCTACTCAAGAACCACTCAGCGAATTGCAAGAGCCATCCACTAATGAGACAGTCACTGCACTCGGATTAAAGACACCTGTCACTTTCGGCCACTCCATCACCAATGTTTGCCGCATCATGGCAGCCAGCGGCTTTATATTTGAACAAGAGGCCAACAAGGTACTTAAAGTTCCAATCGATTGGAACCCACTGGCAGTCCCAGTCGATATCCCAACTGAGCTGCGAGACTGCACCCTCTATAGCTATGCAGGAAATAGACGAATAGAACAGCGATCAATTGAAGTAATTATCGATTTTCAGTCAGACTTGAAAGACTCTCTATCGCAGTTTGCCCTAACAGTCTCACAAAGCCTTCACGATGCTCACGAGCAAGCTAAGTTGGCAAAACGATTCAATGAATTAGGAAATACTCTGTGGCCACAGGCTGACTCACCAGCACCAATATGGAAAAATGTCGACCCAATAGGTCAAAACCAAACTCCTAAAAATATTCTCTAAAAATGACATTTGGCCACCTAATTTAAACCGCCTGTATCCTGTAGTGATGGCGGAAAACGTTGGTTACCTACCCCTACACGAATATATCGACGCTGCCTATCATGGAATTGCCCACGTTATTGTGAGAGACAAAGTGCTAAGCGAGACTAGTCGCACTCCTGAGCAAGCAATGGCCCTGCTGAACGCTGTGATATCCACCCATTGGAATAGACCTCCTAGCCACTGGGGCTCTGACTTGGCAGAACTGCCTTTGGATCCGTACCAGCGGCTTCGTGAGTTGCAGGTGAAGCTGATCAGGGCTTTCAACGATTTCTACGAAGAACTCTATCGAAGAGACTTAGTTTTAAGCACAGAGCCAGATCACACCACACTTCAAGCCGCTGGACTATTCACAATCAACGGAATCAATCAACTCATCTTGAATGCTGGCCTGTCGCTACAACTTATTGCCGAACGCCTATTTGGACAGCATCTAGAAACACCACCGTCACCATTACTAGACCGCAGTATGCCTACAAAAGTTCTAAATACAGCAGACCTAGATGCGTTTGAGATTACTGCTGCGGCGTTACTGCAGGGTTACGCTATCCAACTAGTTACAGCTGCTCAAGATTGCGAGCTGTCCGACAGAAGCTTGGATCGCCTCATAGTGGATATCGAGAAGTTTGGCGCAAAGACTTGCAAAGATAACTGGGTGACGGTCACAACAGAGAACGCTAATTTTCCGCCAGCACCAAGTGACCCTTTTTGGGGAAAGCCGCACGGGAAAGGGCCCTCGTTAGGTTAACTATGGCAGTAAATCTTGATCCAAAACTATATTTAGGGCTGATGGATATTGGCTATCTTGGTGTCGCTGAAACAACAATCGATGCTTACTGGGAAAGCTGTGGTGCTCACCCTAAACACATGAAATTAATAGAGCAACTCCGCCCTGAGCACTTCACAAACCTACCATCTGAAATGTTTAGCAGCCTTCAAAACAACACGGACTTAGACACAAACGAGAAATTGGAGCACGCTGCAGAAAAGACTTATGTGCAGCTGGAAGAGTTCTTAAAACAAACTAGTCAGATTTGGGACGAAGCCATACTTAACGATCCAGCTCTACTAATTCTACAACTCGATATCGGAGACTACGACGAGCGAGCGTCACTTCGGACTCCCGAAGGCGCCAGTCAGAGCAGTCATCCTCTAGCCAACTTTCTCAGGCTAGTAACACAAAGTCCACTCGGGTTTGATTCAATCATGCAACCGTTTTTACTAAAGCATCGCCGCAACACAGAGTTACTAAGCGAAATCACTGCCTTCGAAATCTATGTTTATGACAAATGGGACTTATGGCCCTATAACGGTGACGTTAACATGTACTTAGAAGATGCTCCCAAAATATTGCAGGAGCTATTCTCAAATTGGCTAGGAGAATTAGAGGCAGTTATGTTGGGGGCACAGATTTCGTCTCCGACAATCTTAGATGACCTTTACGTTGCCGGAGCACGCGCCTTTCCTGACTTAAAGTTCGAGCCACAATATATGCAGGCTGCTGCTGTGCCGTTAACTCTAAGATGGCGCAATCACCCCAACCAGCTCTAATATTTGTTTAGTTCAAAGACATTAAGTAGCGGTGTCCGCTTTTGTTAAAGTTGCTATACCCTCGGCTATATGGGTAATAGGCGGGCGCAGCGGGCTTCAGCGAGCCATAGATTTAACTATGTCAGGCTTACTAGAGTTCTTGATTTTATAACGACTGGCTTTGAATTGGCGGTTGCAGACAGGCGCGCCGCTATCGATGCTGCTACCGTCTTCGAGAAGTTTGGCGCTAGCCAAGACGACTTCGAAATAAAGTATGCAAGAATTTCCGAGCAATATCGCCGTGAGGTAAAAAAGAACTACAAGATCGACATACCAAAAGCAATATCGATAGACATGCTGCAGAATAATACTGACTGGTTAACAGCATGTTACGAAGCAATCAGGGTTGAATTTAGCTCGATTATTAACAACGAGCCATTAGAAGCATTTAATCACCCACCCGAAATACTGGAGCTGGCTGACGAACTAACAGACCCAATCGACGAATGGATTATCGACGATCAGGGCGACTTAGATCCCTTCACTAGACTGAATGAACTGGCTATATTTCTAGCTTGGGCCTGCAACGAAACTTTCGACAACCTTTACGAAGACCACGCAGACCAAGGTCGCTTGAACGCAATCTCAGAGATGGGGCTTGACGTAGATGTAACAGCATCAATACCGAATTCTATAACCGCCGGTTTAGAAGAAGCACAACATCAACTTGCAGTTGGCGTCCTGAAAAGTACTATTCCTCAGCGAAACTCAAAGTTACTAGGGCAATCTAAATTGAATCGAGTAATAAACGCTGTTGGCGAACAGCTGCTTGAACTTGCTGAAAGTATCCCTTTACCTAGCGAAGATATCTTCGCTCTAGAAGAAGTTTTCTTTGCCCAGCCAAAGGGCTGTCCTTTTGCCGACAGTAACAACCTTAAAGGGATCCGTTGTGCCCACACACCAAACAACCAACCAGGTCTTTAACTGAAGTACAAAAGAAATGACCCTGACCGTTAAGCCAGAGCCATTTCAATTACATTTCTAGATTCTGAATCAAGTTCAGAATGACGTTAACCGCTAGATCAGAACGACGTTAACCGCTAGATCAGAACGACGTCAGCTGGCAAGCCAGCAACAACATCGTCATCCTGATGAAAGTCAGGACCTAACAGACGTTAACTCAATTACTGTAGTTCTACAGAACCGCCAGCTTCTTCAATCTTAGCTTTAGCAGCGTCTGCGTCTTCTTGTGAAGCACCTTCAAGAATGTTTGCAGGTGTTTTCTCAACAAGGTCCTTAGCTTCCTTTAGACCAAGACTTGTTAGCTCACGTACAGCCTTGATGACACCAATCTTCTTGTCACCTGCTGCGGTAAGTACCACGTCAAAGTCTGACTTTTCAGCAGCAGCGTCATCGCCACCACCAGCTGGAGCGGCAGCTGCTACAGCTACTGGAGCTGCTGCAGTTACATCGAACTTCTCTTCGAACTCTTTTAGGAGCTCAGATAGTTCAAGAACGCTCATGTTTGCTATTGCTTCTAGGACATCGTCCTTTGTCATTGTTGCCATTATTCTTCTTCCTTAGTTTCTTCGGCAGCTTCAGCATCGTCTGACGCTTCAGCAGTTGGTTCTTCAGTTGCATCTTCTGATGCTTCTGCTTGTTCTTCGGCCTCAGCGGCTGGTGCGTCATCGTTTGATTCTGCATCGTCTGCTGGGGCTTCATCTGCACTAGCTTCTGCAGCGTCATCTGAGTCGGTTGACTCTTCTGCTGCTTCAGCTGGTGCTGACTCTGGAGCACCAGGTGCTCCTCCATTATCAATTAGTGCTTGGAGACCGTAAGCAAAATCTCTTGGCAGTGCTGCCATGAGACCGGCGAACTTCGCCATTGGTGCCTGCAATAGCCCAGCGAACTTGGCTAGTAGTACCTCGCGAGGTTCTACGTCTGCTAGTTGCTGTACTTCTTCTGGTCCTAGCACTTCACCTTCGTAGTAGCCTCCCTTGATTACTAGATCTGGGTTCTTCTTTGCAAAGTCACGAAGTGTTTTCGCGACGCTTACAAGATCACCCTCTGATCCGTCGGGACGCTGCTCGGTGAAAGCTAGAGCAGTTGGGCCGAGCAGTTGCTCGTCCATCTCGATACCAGCTTCGTTAGCTGCACGGCGCACAAGAGTGTTTTTGTACACCTTGTAGTAGCCGCCATTTTCACGAAGCGAGTTACGCAGTTCTGCTAATGCATCTACGGTCAGACCACGATATTCGGTCACATAAACAGACTGCGCGGAAGTAAAACGTTCTTTGACTTCTGTTATAGCGGCGACCTTCTCTGGTCTTGGATTATCCATTGCACCTCCTTTCAGTGTGTAAGTTGTGATCGAAACAGTGCGCCGATCGCAACTAGAAACACCAAACAAAGGTTTGGATTACCAGTTAGAAGATCGCCTACTTAGGAATTACACTCATTGGCTTTGTCATCTTGACCTAAGTCAAGATCCTGAATCAAGTTCAGGATGACGCTTTGCCAGTAAGGACCTGAGGTCTGGGGCGTAAAGATTCAATTACAGCGCTCAAGCCTAGCGGGATACTGTGTTTCGGCTACTCCCAAGGCTGGATTTCTGCGATATTTGACGACCTACACCCTCGGGTAAATAGCGGTACAATAGGGTTATGGCGGATTCAAACGATGGGAATGATGGCGTAAGCGATGGCTTCCCCGACGATATGACTTCAGATGAAAGTTTTTTCACGGAACTGTTTGCTGGCTACAAGCCAGCAAACAGTGAGACGCCTGAAGGCTGGCTAGAGGATGCTGGAAATGAATTTGATGCCATAAGGGGTCACGAGGCAACAGCTTCACAATTACCAAACCTTATTAACATGCTTGGTTTTGCTCAGCGCGAGTATGAAGAACTATTTCTAGAGTGGCGAGAGTCTGTCCAAAGTAGCAGAACTACCCCCGATTCCAAACGAATGATCGACCACCTTCCGGGACATCCAATAGCTAATAGCCGAACTCCAGATGATTCTAGTTGGCAAGCCAAACGCCGATCTCCGTTTTCGACTCCGATAAACATGGCTGACTTTCACGGAGACGCTTCAACAGTACTGGAACAATTACTTGCCCGTTTCACCAATGAAGTTAGTAACGTTTTGACTTCATTTGACCTATCTGGTGATTTGAGATCCACCCCAGATTTGACTCCCGGCGAGATTCAAATCGGGCTAACTTCACAGGATCCTCATCTAAGACTGCTTGCTGCACTTGCCTTTACTAAGCCACAAATTCTGGGAGCTTCTGAACCTCACAAACTTACGAGTTGGGCAGTGCACATGCTCGACTTAGCAATCGCAAATATTGAGCGTCAGGCTAAAGATACACTTACACAGATCACAAACCACTCTCCGCAGTTTGAGTCACTTAGAAATTTTGAATTCCCCTCTGATGTTCGCAATCTTGCTTCTGAGGTAGATACAGATGATCTGTCAGTTCAAGAGCTTTTAGCAAATACGGGATGGGTTATAGGCCGCATCAAACAGAGTGTCGATGCTCTCGGTGAGTTTGCAGCACAACAGATACATGATTCAATCACGCTCGATCTAGCTCGCAAACCCGACTACGAAGCAAACAACCCTAACCCAGACAATGTCATCCCGCTTTTTAAGGACCCAGGTCTTAGCAGATAAAAACTCAATTAAGAGCTAGCTCATATTCTGTTAACTCACTGCTCCAACCGTTGACTAGA
>CALJAE010000115.1 GCA_938028175.1 uncultured Acidimicrobiales bacterium | reverse complement strand
GCAACGCCATCGTCTTGGCTCACAACTACATGACGCCAGACATCTATCACACAGTGGCCGACATCACCGGTGACTCACTAGCGCTCTCATATGCAGCCAAAGAAACTGACGCAGAAGTAATCGTGTTTGCTGGTGTTCACTTTATGGCAGAGACTGCCAAGATCACTAGCCCCGATAAGACAGTTCTAATTCCAGACCCTAAGGCTGGCTGCTCTCTAGCAGAGTCGATCACAGGAGCCGACGTGCGCTTACTGCGTGAGGCTTATCCAGATGCCGCCTTTGTTGCTTATGTAAATACTTCTGCAGAAGTAAAAGCTGAAATCGACATTTGTTGTACCTCGGGTAATGCCCTGCAAGTTGTTGAGTCGCTTCCTCAGGATCAGATTGTCTTCTTGCCTGACCAATACCTAGCGGCTTGGGTCAGAGGGCAAACTGATAAAGAGATCATCACCACAGATGGTTCATGCATGGTTCATGAACGCTTCACTGGTGAAGAACTGCGTGGGTATAGGGACAGTCATCCTGGTGTAAAGGTAATAGCTCACCCAGAGTGCCCGCCCGATGTTCTAGAAGAAGCTGACTTTGTTGGTTCTACTGCGGGGATGATTGGCTGGGTCAAGAATGAAATGCCAGCCAAAGTAGTAATGGTCACAGAGTGCTCGATGAGTGACAATGTGGCAGCTGAAACCCCAGAGGTTGAGTTCGTGCGCCCATGCAACCTATGTCCGCATATGAAAAAGATAACCCTAGAAGGCATCGCTGATTCTCTTCGAACCATGACTCATGAAGTAACTGTAGATCCAGAGATAGCGGAGCGGGCTAGCGCAAGCATTGAGGCGATGTTAGCTCTAAGGCTATGACCAAAATTTCTAGCGTTGCCACGACACCGGTCTTGGTGGTTGGATCTGGTGTCGCTGGGTTGACCACAGCTCTAAATGCTAAAGAGTGCACGATAGTAACTGCAGGAGCACTTGGGCAAGCAGGATCCACGCTTTGGTCACAAGGTGGTATCGCAGCAGCTGTGGGCGATGATGATTCTCCTGAGTCTCATGCTGATGACACAATCAAGGTTTCTGATGGTCTAACCAGTCAGGAAATAGTGGAACGTATCACTGGCCGAGGCCCGGTCGTAATTGATTGGCTTCAGAAGCTAGGCGCAGAGTTTGATAGTGAAGGCGGCGAACTAACTCTTGGTCAGGAAGCCGGGCACTCGAACCGGCGTATTGTTAAATCCAACGGTGACTCGATCGGTAAGCTGCTGGCTTCCGTATTGACTAGCGCAGTTAAGAGCTCTGAACAGATTGAAGTCTTGGAAAACACCCAAGTGGTCTCTCTGGCTGTTGATTCAGCGACTGAAACTGTAGTTGGCGCCCTAGTACGTCCGACTGATTCTGCTGACCAGTTGCACCTGATACTTGGCTCGGAAGTAGTGCTCGCAACGGGCGGTTACAGCTACCTTTGGGAAAAGACTACTAACCCAGAGGGTTCAATCGGGGCGGGGCTTTACTTGGCCGGCTCTGTAGGCGCCGAACTAGCTGACCTTGAGTTTGTTCAGTTTCACCCCACAGCTCTCAATGTTGATAAAGACGGCAGACTGCCATTACTCACAGAAGCGATTAGGGGAGAGGGTTCTCATCTGATTAACTCTGAAGGCGACCGTTTCATGGTCGAGAGTCATACAGATGCTGAGCTTGCTCCCAGAGACGTCGTTGCTAGAGCAATTTACACAGAGCTGATTGAAGGGCGAAACCCTCAGCTTGACTCAACTGAGAATCTGGGGCCAGAGTTCGCCGCACACTTTCCTGGAGTAAATCAGATTGCTGTCGAACACGGTTTCGACCCAGCAGTTGAAGCCTTGCCGGTCACACCGGCAGCTCACTATTGTATGGGTGGCGTAGTAGCTGACCAATTGGGAAGAACAAGTGTGAAGGGGCTTCGAGCCGTTGGCGAAGTGGCTCGAACGGGGCTTCATGGGGCTAACCGGCTTGCATCAAATTCGTTACTAGAGGGCTTGGTTATGGGGCGAGCTATCGGGCAAGACGTACAAGAAGTTGGCGTTCCACTCCAAGTCCCAGACTCCGTAAGAATTGCTGAACCCTCTAAAGGAGTTAGCACCGAGAACCTCGAGGAAGAACTTAGAGCCGAAATGTGGCGCAACGTGGGCTTAGTCAGAAACGAAGTTGGTTTGAAAGATGCGTGTAGCAACTTAGAAGCATTAGCTCTCAAAGGTGAAAGTCAGCGCCTCAAGGTAATGGCCTATGTTTCTAAGTTGGTTGCCGAACAAGCTTGGAAACGCAAAGAGAGTAGAGGCGCTCACTATCGTTCAGACCAAGTCTCAGAACAAGAAATTTCATCAAACATTACGACCTCACCTATAGAGTTAAAACCGGTCAAAGTTAACTAAGGTTTTAAATACTCAATGGATGTAATCGCAATCGACGGCCCTGCTGGGAGTGGCAAATCAACCATTGCCCCTTTGGTGGCTGCACAAGTGGGACTAAAACATTTAGACACCGGACTGATGTATCGGGCTATCTCGTTTCGAGGGTTGACTCTTGGTATAGATGTAGCTGACGAGCAAGCATATGCTGACTTGGCTGATGAGATTGAATTTACTGTTCTAGACGGTGGTGTGGTCGAAATCGAAGGCGCCAAGTACAAAGAAGAACTTCGTGCTGAAGACGTTTCGGCGATTGTCTCGCCAATTAGTGCAAACGTTGACGTTCGAAATGAGCTAGTGAAGAGGCAACGAAGCTGGATTGTTGAGAACAGTGGAGGGGTGCTCGATGGTCGAGACATTGGAACGGTCGTCTATCCAGAGGCCAGGCTCAAAATTTTCTTGGTAGCTGATATAGATGAACGTGCCAGACGGCGAGCAGATCAGACAGGGCAACATTTAGATCAAATTAGGTCAGCAATTGAAAAACGTGACCATGCTGACTCAACCAGGGAATCCATGCCCTTAAAAAAGGCTGATGACGCGATCGAAGTCGACACGACCGAGCTCTCTATAGATCAAGTAGTTGCCAAAGTTACTGAGCTCTACGCTGCGAAGGCATAGTCATTAGTCTTAAATTTGTTGCCTAAATTATCTGGTCTAGGTTGGCTGCTAAGATCAGCGGAGTGGTTGCGTCAGAAACATATTTGGTAGAAGAAGCTATCGAGCTAGCTTCGAAATGGCTTGCCGCAGCAGAAGCTGACACGACAGACAAAGAAGCCGAGAGAATGGGCCTGCTCAGGAAACTGATCAGTGACCCAGACGGAATCTCTTTCGCTATGAACTTTATTGATCTTGTAGCGAGACCAGAAAACAACTTAGTTGCAGCAAAACAGCTTGAACTCTTATCGTCTGATGGTGCGCCTAACTTCCTTTCACCTGTTGACAGAATCATGTTTGCAACAGGAGCACGTATGTCCCAGAAGATGGCTGGAGTAGTGATCCCGACAGCCATTCGTCGAATGAAGTCGATTGTGGGCAATCTGGTATTGGACTCTCGGGTGTCTAAGCTGGCCAAGGATTTAGAGAAGCTACCCTCATTTCGGAAGAACATAAACCTATTAGGCGAGGCAGTACTCGGTGAAAATGAAGCCAAACGCAGATTTGATCAGGTTCTACGTTTAATTAGTCTTCCCGAGATTGATTACGTTTCTGTCAAAATCTCGTCTGTTGCTTCGAAGCTTAACTACTGGGACGAGGACGGCAGTTTTGAGCGTATTAGCGAGCGATTAGAGCGTCTCTGTCAAGCGTCGCTAGATTCTGACCCAAGTACTTTCATTAATCTTGATATGGAGGAGTATCACGACCTCAGGCTCACGATCAGGGCCTTTAAGAGTGTGCTTGGGCAGGACAAATTCAGCAGCCTTAATGCTGGTATCGTCCTCCAGACCTATCTTCCAGATTCATACGATGCGCTTGTCGATTTAACCAGGTGGGCAAATGAACGCTTCGATAAGGGTCAGGGCGAAGTAAAGATCCGACTTGTTAAGGGTGCAAACCTAGCGATGGAAAAAGTCGAGGCTGAGGTTCACGGTTGGGCGCAAGCTCCGTATGCAACCAAGGATCAAGTGGATGCTAACTATAAGAGATGTGTTGACTGGGTCTTGACAGCTGAGCGCTGCAAAGGGGTGCGCATTGGTATTGCTAGCCACAACCTATTTGATATTGCCTGGGCGCTACTTGTTGCTAAAGACCGTCGTGTTGCAGAGCGAGTCGAATTCGAAATGCTCCATGGAATGGCACCAGCCCAATCAAGAGCGGTTAAGAAAGACTCAGAATCAGGGCTGCTGGTATACACCCCAGTTGTAGACCCTAAAGACTTTGACGTGGCGATTGGCTATCTGTTTCGACGACTCGAAGAGAATTCAACTCCCGGCAACTTCTTGCGTTCACTTCTGGCAATAAAGCCAGGAAGTCTAGAATTTATCGATGAGTCCGATCGATTTACTAAAGCAGTGGCAGAACGCTTAACGGTCGATAGTACACAACACCGACTATCACAAGTCCGACCCGCCACGGGAGCTGCTTATGGAACAGCAGATGAGTTTGTTAACGAGCCGGACTCAGATCCTTCGGTTCCAGCAAACCTTGAATGGGCAAAGACTGTAGCCAAGACTGCGGAGAGACAGTTAGAAGATATCTCTTGGATAACTGAAGTTTCGGTAGTCGATGCTGAGCTAAATGCGATAGAACAATCCGCAGCTGAATGGGCTGGGTTGCCGGCGGCCGAAAGAGAGTTACGCATTAAATCTGTCGGAAACGAGTTGGCGGCCCGTCGTGGCGACCTAATCGGTGCGATGATGGCAGAAACTAACAAGACTTTTGCACAAGCCGATTCAGAAGTCTCAGAAGCAATTGATTTTGCGACCTATTACGCCCGTAGATCTCAGACTCTCTTTAAGCGCAGTGCACAGGGGCCAACTAGGTTCACCCCATTTGGGTTTGTGACTGTAGCTCCTCCTTGGAACTTCCCAGTGGCAATTCCTGCCGGCGGTGTTCTGGCATCATTAGCGACTGGTAACGGAGTCTTGTTCAAGCCAGC
>CALJAE010000114.1 GCA_938028175.1 uncultured Acidimicrobiales bacterium | reverse complement strand
CCCAAAGAGCTGTCAAAACAGAGTTCTCTGAATAGTCACTGGCTGATTCTTTAACAGCTATTGAGATATCTGGCCAGAAACTTGCCCCGCTACTGCGGAGATGCTCAAAGATCGACTGATGTGTCTCACTAGTTTCGATATCAAGATCCAATAGCGACCCGACTGTTTCTTCGGAGCTGGAATCTATCTGAGACTCGGTTGGGGTCTCTAGAAACAGATGGGCCTGATCTCGCCACAGTAATCTGACTCTCCCACTGTCATTGCCTAACGAACTTGCTCCAACCCAAACAACCTCGCCCGAAGTTAGCAACGTGTCCAGCATCGCTGGGTCGTAATCATGAACTCGACTTGCCAATACATCGGTCTCAAGAATAGAAGCCGGAATAGCAGCGCCCTGAAGGTTGCCGATCACTTCGGCCAACCCATCTACCCCCCTAAGTTTTGACCCCACATGTTGCCAAGAAGGCAAAAACCTAGCCAAAGTCACTTGCTCAACTGGTTCGACCTGGCTCCGCACCCGAGCCAGCGATCGCCTGCGGAGCTGGGTTAGTACATCTGTTGAGCACCATTCTGATCCTTTACCAGCCGGCAAGAACTCACCTTTGGTCAGTCGCCCTTGAAGCTGGAGCGATTCCAGAGCGATTAAGACTGAGTTGTGGTCAACGCCGAGTGCTGTAACGACGTCTTCTGTGTAGAACGGGATATGAGTCCTGGCATAACGTGAAACGAGATCTAGTAAGGGTTCGTCAACAGATTCGGTGAATGCAGCAGGCAAGCCGGGTGGCAATGCGCAACCGATAGCGTCTCTTAAGCGTGCAGCATCTTGAGCTGAAGCAAACCGATCTTCACCGGCAACTGAAACCTTTATGATTCGCCGTTCGGTCATCAACTGATCTATATAGTCGACGGCTAACCGGTCGACACCTGAGGTGTCTCCGTGAATTCTCAGAGCGATCTCGCTAGTGCTCAACGGACCAAGCCAACGCAGAAGATCTTCGACATGATCAACTGTCTTCGCTTTCCACTCTTCCGCTGTCCGTTGTAGCTCGGCTTCGACGGCGTCTAATACGTCGGGCTCAAGTAGCTCACGCAGCTGCTCAGCGCCCAACAAGTCACGTAGAAGCTCAGCGTCAAGCGACAATGCTGCTGCCCGTCGCTCGGCTAGTGGGGCATCGCCCTCGTACATATACTGAGCTATCCATCCAAACATGAGAGATTGTGCAAACGGCGATGATGTTTGCGTATCGACCTGAACTATTCTGATCTTGCGAGAGTTAATGTCGGCCAAAACCTGTTTCAGTGATGGCACATCGAACACGTCGTTCAAACATTCTCGAGAAGCTTCTAACAGCATTGGGAAAGTTGGATATTTGGCTGCTACTTGCAACAGACTGGCCGCCTTTTGACGTTGCTGCCACAGTGGTGTGCGTTTATCCGGTCTAAGTTTTGGCAACAACAACGCCCTTGCCGAGCACTCTCTAAACCGAGCAGCGAACATAGCAGAATTTGGCAGAGCTTCTGCTAGTAGCGCATCCAAGTCATCTGGGTTAAGACTCAAATCCTCAACTGGCAGCGAATCAATCGCTTCGGGCAGTCGCATGATGATTCCGTCGTCTGACCACTGGAGTTCAAAATCGAGACCCAATCTCTCTCCAAGTGAGTGCTGTAGCGCCATGCCCCATGGAGCATGCACCTGCGCCCCGAATGGGCTGAGCACAACTATGCGCCAGTCTCCTATTTCGTCACGGAAACGCTCGACAACAATTTGGCGATCATGGGGGACGTGGCCTGTGACTTCCATTTGTTCGTTTACAAACTCAACCAAGTTCTTTGCCGCTAGCTCATCTAGGAAGTGTTCGTCTTGCAGCTTAGTAATCGATTTCTTGCGGTCGTCCTCTGCTAGTTCTCTTGTTAGAGCACCAACGGCTCGACCAAGTTCTAGTGGTCTTCCGGGACCGTCGCCGTGCCAGAACGGCATCTTTCCAGGCTGACCAGGAGCTGGAGTTACCACAACTCGTTCGTGAGTAATGTCCTCTATCCGCCACGTACTAGCCCCTAAAAGGAAGTTCTCCCCTACCCGTGACTCATAAACCATTTCTTCGTCAAGTTCACCAACACGAGTGCCATCTGGCAAAAAGACCCCATATAAGCCTCGATCTGGGATTGTGCCACCGCTGGTAACTGCAAGTCTTTGTGCCCCAGGTCGGCCCGAAATGACCTGGGTGGTTCGATCCCAGTTAATGCGAGGGCGAAGCTCTGCGAACTCATCCGACGGGTATCGCCCAGACAGCAGATCGAGCACGTTTTCAAAAATCTCATCGGAAGTCTCAGCAAAGTTAGCGGAGCCACGGATGGTTTGTTTAAGTTCATCAACCGACCACTCTTTAAGGGCACACATAGCAACAATTTGTTGGGCCAGCACATCGACTGGACTACGAGGATACGTAGTTGTCTCTATATCGCCATCGTCCATGCGCTTTACAACGGCCGCTGCTTCTAACAGATCGGCCCGATGCTTAGGAAAGAAACGGCCAATACTCTTAGCACCAACCTGGTGGCCGGCTCGCCCCACCCGTTGCAAGCCTCTCGACACCGCCCCCGGTGACTCAACCTGAATTACCAGATCTACCGCTCCCATATCGATACCAAGCTCAAGTGATGACGTAGCAACTAACCCTTTGAGCTCACCCCGCTTGAGACGATCCTCAATAGCCAGCCGTTGCACACGACTAAGGGACCCATGGTGAGCCATCACAAGCTCTTCGCCCTCGACTGGAGAAGTACCGTCTTGCTCATCGCCTCGGTTCTCGTCTTCTAGGTACAGCTCGTTCAGTCTGGTCGAAAGCCGTTCGGCCAACCTTCGTGAATTGACAAAGATAATGGTCGACTGATGTTGCTTAACAAGCTCAAGAACCTCTGGATGGATCGATGGCCAAATACTGCGCCTTACTGGGCCACCTGTATCGGCATCGATTGCAGAAACTTCCGCACCATTGGCTGGTTCACCTAGAGCACTCATATCTTCAAG
>CALJAE010000113.1 GCA_938028175.1 uncultured Acidimicrobiales bacterium | reverse complement strand
CCTCATTCTACTCACACCTAGCAAGAAATGAGGAACTTGAGCGTCGAGAGAGTTATGGAGCTGCTAGTAGTCCTTTTTCGACTAAGAATGTTCCAAGTTCTTGTGAAGAGTCGAAGGTGTGCCCGATGAAGCCTTGTTCTTCAGCCGCTTTAACGTTTGCAGAGCGGTCGTCTATAAACACAGAACGCTTAGGGTCAATACCAAATCTACTTATCGCACGTCTGTAAATCTCTGCGTCTGGCTTAACCATCTTCTCTTCGCCAGAAACAATGACATCGTTAAAGAATTGACCAAAGACTGGATACAGATTCAGAAGGCGTGGCCAAGTCTCAGCCGAGAAGTTAGTAATGCCGTAGACCTTAATTTCAGGGTTTTGGGCTCTCACCATATTTGCGATATCGAAAGTTCCTTCGAAGATACCGCCGCACATGTCGTCCCACTTCTCCCACCAGGCTTCGATAAGGGTGTCAAACTTGCCAGGATGTTCTGCCTTCTTCTCTTCGATTATCTGAGCGAAAGGAACGCCAGCGTCTGTCTGGCCATGCCATTCGTAAGTGCAAACATTGAATAGGAATGCATCACGCTCTACGTCATTAGGAATTAGCTCCTCGTAGAGATACTCGGGGTCCCAGTCGAGTAGTACTCCCCCGACATCGAAAACTAGTGAATTGATAGCTACAGAACTCATGGGTGCATTATAGAACCCTAGACTTAGCAGTGATGCCTGAAATGCCAGAAATACGAGCACATGCCGAACGGCTAGACGGTGCTGTTGCTGGCAAGACGCTGACCGAGTTTAAGATTCACAAAATACCTTCGCTCAAGACTTATGATCCTCAACCAAAGGATCTTGAAGGCCAAGTTTGCAACAGTGTGAGTGCTCGAGGCAAGCTACTGATTCTAGATTTCGACGAAGTAAACGTAGTTATTCACTTGATGCAAGCCGGCCGCCTGAAGATCGTCGATACTGACAAAGCAAAGAAGACCAAGCCAGCACTCGCTCACCTGAAATTTGAAACAGAAGAACCAGCAGGGCTTCTATTTACCGAAGCTGGCACCGAACGCAAGGCTGGCATCTGGCTATATTCGGCAGACCCTGAACAACTCCCACCGCTCAACAAGCTCGGCCCAGACGTTGACACACTTAGCCTCGAAGAGTTCTCCAAAATACTCGCTGCTCAGAAGGGCCGCATTCACGGTGTCCTACGCAAGCAAGGACTACTTGCCGGACTAGGTCGCATGTTGACCAACGAGATCCTCCACAAAGCAAAGCTGTCACCATTCTCGAATGCCAGCAAGCTTTCAGAAAGCGAAGTCAAAGCGCTTCACAGGTCTATTAACAAAGTCGTAGTCACTGCAACAGCTCATGAGCAGACCTTGGATGAGATTGGATCCGCCAAGGACCGACCAAGCTTGGTTCACAATCGAATCGGAGAACAATGCACCACTTGTGAAGACGATCGAGTCAGGTCAGTCGAATACAACGCCTACACAGTTGCATACTGCGCAACCTGTCAGACCGGCGGCAAGGTCTTGGCCGACAACACAACCTCTAAGTTCTTGAAGTAACCGGGCTAGGGTTAGAGCAATGACAGAGACCGATTACAAAGCACTTTCCGAACTAGCCCAAGACATCGCGAGAGAAGCCGGCCAGCTTGCACTCGACTATAAAGCAAAGGGATTGACGCAAGTTGATACCAAATCTTCGGAAGTCGACATGGTAACCGAGGCTGACAAAGCCTGCGAGAAGCTAATTGTTGAACGTCTCACGGCAGCCCGACCAGAAGACGGCCTTAAGGGCGAAGAAGGAGCAGACAAACCGTCGACCAGTGGCATTACATGGCACATCGATCCAATCGATGGAACAACCAACTACCTGTACGGCCTACCATTCGCTCCCTCTCTCGGTGCAGCCATTGGTGACGAGCCTGTAGCTGGAGCAATATACGCACCATTTTCAGATGAAATGTTCGACGCATACAAGGGTGGAGGGTCACGCCTCAACGGTGAAACAATTAGGGTCAACGAGATCGACCGTCTTGACCTTGCCCTAGTCAGCTCGGGTCTTTATTACGACGCAGATGTTCGAACCAAGCAGGCTCAGCAACTAGTTAACGTCGTAGCCCATATTCGAGACCTTCGAAGAGGTGGAGCTGCGAGTCTTGATCTTTGCTCAGTCGCTGCCGGTCGAACCGATGCTTACTACGAAATCGGGATTAACTCCTGGGACATCGCCGCAGGTATGCTCATCGCTGCCGAAGCTGGAGCCACTATCAAAACTTCGTTTGAGGCCAATTGGAACAAGGGAACACAAATGATTGTCGCTGCTCCAGGTATCGCAGACGCCCTATCTGAACTTGTTGGCGACCCGCCAGAGCTGAACTAGACCAAGAGGCGCTAATCTTAAAAGATGGCGGGATTTAACATTAGATCTTTTATTGAAGATACGGCAAGGGCTGCTGGGCAAAGAGCGCTAGAACTCAGAGCGTACGATCTAGAGACTGATACTAAGAACGATGGAAGCCTCGTAACACAAGTAGATAAAGCCACGCAGGAGCTGATTGTGGCCAAGATAACTTCCTTACGCCCGACAGATGGATTTCTCGGTGAAGAAGGGCTAGACGTTAAGGGGTCGAGCGGTCTAACTTGGGTTATCGACCCGATTGATGGGACCAACAACTTTATACACGGTAAACCGTTCGGGGTTTCGATTGGACTAGTCAAAGACAACAAACCAGTACTTGGAGTTGTCTACCTGCCCGAAACAGATGAAATATATTCTGCTGTCAAAGGCGTTGACGCAACCCGAAACGGCAAACCGATCACTCTGACAAGTCCAATCAAACTAAGTGAGGCAACAATAAGCAACTGCCCTACCCGCAGCCCAGAGAGTTCTCTCACTCCGCACCAGAAAGTTTCAAGACTCAACAACCTAGTTGACAACGTAATAACTTCTGGTGCCGCAGTCGTTAGCTTTATGGAAGTAGCTGCAAATAAATCTGCGGGCGCAGTAATGAATGAAATGAACGTTTGGGATGTGGCTGCCTCACTAGTTATTTGTACAGAAGCTGGCGCAAAAACTACGGCAACATCAGAACTCGGCGAAGACTGGCAGAACAGAAACAAACGATATTCAATCGTATTGGGAGCTGCTGGCATACTCGACGAACTAGACGCAGCCTGGGCCAATGCCCAAAACCCAAGCTACACAGCAGGCCCACCACCAACTGGTCCAGTAAACGTTAGACGTGGCAATACTTCTGGATTAAATTAAGCCAAGACCAGAAACTGTGTCTCGCTCTTCGACTAGTTCGGCAGCGCTGGCGTCGATTCGTTCACGACTAAAGTCACCGATTTCTAGACCCTGAACAATCTCGTACTTGCCGTCTTTAACAGTGCACGGAAAGCTTGAAATTATGCCTTCTGGCACTCCGTATGATCCATCGGATGGTACTGACATCGACACCCAGTCACCGTCTGGAGTACCGAGTGCCCAGTCGTGCATGTGATCGATTGCAGCCGAAGCCGCAGACGCAGCAGAAGATGCGCCTCGTGCTTCGATAATTGCAGCCCCACGCTTTGCCACAGTTGGAATAAAATCATTCTCTAGCCAAGCTTGGTCTCCAACTTTCTCGGCCGCACTTACTCCACCAACTTCACAGTTGAACAAGTCCGGATACTGAGTTGTCGAGTGGTTACCCCAGATAGTCATCTTCTTAATGTCATTAGTGCTGACACCAAGCTTTGCCGACAGCTGAGCCTTGGCTCGGTTGTGATCGAGTCGTGTCATTGCATTGAACTGCGATGGATCAAGATCTGGCGCAGAGCTTTGAGCAATAAGAGCATTTGTGTTTGCCGGGTTACCAACGACCAATACTTTGACATCTCTGCTGGCAGATGCGTTAATGGCTTTGCCCTGTGGGCCGAAGATTCCACCGTTAGCTTCGAGCAGGTCTGAGCGTTCCATTCCCTGTTTACGTGGCATGGCGCCCACAAGCAATGCGTAGTCAGCATCACCAAAGGCAACGTTTGCGTCATCTGACTTAACCATGCCCTCCAACAACGGGAAAGCGCAGTCGTCCAGCTCCATAGCCACACCGTCTAGTGCTCCAAGAGCTGGTGTGATTTCTAGCATTTGCAAGATAACTGGTTGGTCTGGTCCGAGCATTGCGCCAGAAGCGATTCTGAATAGAAGGCTGTAGCCGATCTGACCTGCGGCTCCGGTTACTGCAACTCTTACTGGTGCTTTAGACATCTGTAGACTCCCTTGGGTTGGAATGAGTACTTCAAGATCTTATCTAACCAGCTAGGTTGAGATTTAATTCTTTGGATAAAAAGAAAGGTGCCGTTGGAGCGACTGCAAACCAACGGCACCAATTCATGATCGAGCCCTGAGGATCCCGCCAGAACCTAGAGCTTCGCACCATCTAGGGTAGAAGGTAATTGATGCTTGTTGACACTAATACACCCATATTTATACAAATAATCTTACCCAGCTAATTAAGCTCAATTTGTAGTTGGATGAAGGTATAAATACTTGAGAGTAAATAAGTGTAAATAGCCGAATCAGTGATCTGTTTCTATTCATTCGAGATACCCACTTCCAGCAGGTGTTAACAGACTAAAGTTTGAACCTATGGCAAAAATCAATGTAAAAAACCCAATTGTTGAACTAGATGGCGATGAGATGACACGCATCATCTGGGAACGTATACGTGAACAGCTAATTCTCCCCTATCTAGACGTTGACCTTAAATACTTCGACCTTGGAGTCGAATATAGAGACGAAACCAACGACCAGGTCACCGTTGATGCTGCGAACGCCATCAAAGAGTACGGTGTCGGCGTTAAGTGTGCGAACATAACCCCC